>CAZFSH010000171.1:0-3183 GCA_964521935.1 uncultured Propionivibrio sp. | reverse complement strand
CCACCGGGGCCACCTTGTTCGCCATCTCCCGCCTCGCTATGCACGCGCCACAGATAACGTAGCAAACCATAGAGCACAAAGGGCACCGTGTAAATCAAGTGGGTGGTGCCATGTAAGGCAATAGTCTCGGCGCTGACGGTGTAGAGCGCGTAACTGACCGTGGTCCCGGCGGCGGCAATGCTGATGAACTGGTCAAGCATCGTGCTGTTGTACTGCGTTAGCACCCGACGATGACTGCCACCATTACTACCATTGCCACTTACCGCAGCCAGCTCCGAGCGGCGCTTGGCAAAGCCGAGAAATAGCGTGAGCAGCAAGCCGCAGAGCAGCAGCCAGTGCGACGGCGCGATACCCAGCCCCAGCGTGCCGGCAAGCAGGCGCAACATGAAGCCGGCAGAGATCAAAAAGACATCCAGGATCACGACGTGCTTGAGCCAGAAACTGTAGGCGATATTAATGGCGAAGTAGGCAAAGAAAATCCATGGTGCCGATCCGGCGTAGCCCAGCGCGAGCACGCTACCGGCGACGAAGCAGGTTGCACCAAGTGTGAGCGCAGCAGAAACGCTGATCGTGCCCGCCGCGAGCGGACGAAACTTCTTCTTTGGATGCTGCCTGTCCTGCTCGCGATCAACCAGATCGTTCATCACATAAATGGCCGAAGCAAACAGACTGAAGGCTGCAAAGGCCGCTATGGCGGCGCTTAATTTCTCCGGCGATTGCCAAGCGTGGCCAAAGAGCAGGCCAGCAAAAACAAAGGTGTTTTTCACCCATTGGTGCGGGCGTAGCAGGGCAAAGCCTGGGCGGAGTGGGGTGAATAAACTCATTTCACCTTTGTGGTGCTGGCGGAATCAGCGCGGAAATCATCGGGGAAATAACGGTCGCCTAGCGGACAGGCGGATTGCGGTAGCCATCCGGGGAGCCGATAGTAAGAATCTTTGATGTCGCGCAGTATGACATCGCGGTATGCCGCGTAGTTGAACCCTTCGCCACGAATGCGCCAGAAGCGCGCGCCGCGTAGTTCGATGCTATCGACCTGCGTGGTACGGAACCAGGGCGCGTACTCCTCTGCCTTCGGCGCGGTCTTGCGCACAATCAACATATTGCGGCCATCCAGCGCCCGAAAATCAGTCGTGATGTCGCTTTGCCGTCCGTGCAGCGAGCCGCCGCCGAAGACGATGACTTCGCTGCGCAAGTGGTAGCCCAGTGTCGAGGCGCTGGAATAGCCGTCAGTCGCCAGTACCCAGTTTTTTGCGCTATCTGCCCTATCCCCTGCCAGAGCGGCGTTCAGCCCCGGCCCATCGGCGGCCAATACCATGCTGGTGTAGACGCTGGTTTTTTGCCAGCGCTCCAGCGGCACGCTGACAAAAATGGCGAGGGCAAGGATGTGCAGTAGCGCGAAGCCGATAAAAAAACGCACCAGCTTGGCCAGGCGTTCTATCGGCGCAAGTATTCCCAGCGTGATCAAGGCCAGCGGAACGAAGGTCAGCAGCCAATGCAGGCCTATAGTTTTTGGAATGGAGAGGATGGCGAAGAGTAGCAGCGGAACCGCCCAGAGGGTGCTGAGCGTGGGAAGCGTGGAGAGTGACTGCGGCGAAAAGTCAGCCGCTGTGGGACGGCGCCATAATTTTGTCAGCCACACTCTCGCCAGCCACCACAGGGCGGGCGGCGTCAGGAGGTAGAGCAGGGACGCGGCATAAAGCAAGGGCGTGGTGAAAGAGGCGCCGGCGCCTTGGTTGCGATTGACAAAGTTGAACAGGTAGTTCGGCCAGCAGTTGGCGGCATTCCACCAGCCTATCAGGGCCAGCGCAGGCACGCAGCAGGCATAAGCGACGACCAGTCCGCTCAGCGCCAGACGTGTGCGCCGGCGGAGCACGTCGACGAGAAAAGCAAAGCCGAGTAGCGCGACAAAGAATTTTGACAGTACGCCACCCGCCAGCAATACGCCCGAGAGTGCGTACCAGCGCAACCCATCACCGGGCCTTTCCTGCGCGGCACGCCACCAGGCCAGCGCCGAGAGCACGCTGAAATAGACTAGCGGCGTATCGGTAGTAATCAGCACATTCCAGACGTTTGCCGGTGCCAGCAACACCAGCATGGCCACGGCGCTGCGGCGTGCTTCACGTTGTGCCGTCTGTTCAGGCCATAGCCGTGGCCATGCCCACCACAGCACAACACTTAACAGAGCCGGCTGCACAATGGCGGGCAGACGCAGCCACAGCAGTGAATCGTTGATGGCCAGCAAGCCAGCCAGCCACCAGCCGACCATGGGCGGGTGGTCGTAATAACCCCAGTCCGGCTTCCAGCCCCACCAAAAAAAGTAAGCCTCGTCGCCGGTGACGGGAAAAACAGCGCCCAGCCAAAACCGAAACAGCAGCGTCAGCCCGAGTAACAGGGCGAAGCGGCGGCCGGAAAGCATCTGCGGCGAATCAGCGCCCGGCGGCGGCGAGACGGCGTTGCCGTACTGACTCGGCGAGTGTATCGAGCACAGTCAGCGTGTCGTCCCAGCCGATGCAGGCATCGGTGATCGAGACGCCGTAATCCAGCGGCTTTTCCGGCGTCAGATCTTGCCGCCCCTCTTTCAGGTGCGATTCGATCATGACGCCAAAAATGCGCTCGTCACCGCCGGCGACTTGCGCGCCGACATCACGGGTGACATCGACCTGCCGTTTGAATTGCTTGCTGCTGTTCGCGTGCGAGAAATCAATCATGACCCGCGCGGCCAAGCCAGCTTTGCCCAGTTCGCTGCAGGCGGCTTCCACCGACGCGGCGTCGTAGTTGGGCGCTTTGCCACCACGCAAAATAACGTGACAATCTTCATTGCCATTGGTGGACACAATTGCAGAGTGCCCAGCTTTGGTGACAGACAGAAAATGGTGCGGGCTGGCGGCCGCTTTGATCGCGTCAACGGCAATGCGGATGTTGCCGTCGGTACCGTTTTTGAAGCCTACCGGGCTGGACAGCCCCGAAGCGAGCTCGCGGTGCACCTGCGACTCGGTGGTGCGGGCGCCAATCGCGCCCCAAGCAATCAGGTCGGCCGTGTATTGCGGCGTGATGGTGTCGAGAAACTCGGTTGCGCAGGGCAGACCGAGTTCGTTGATTTCCCACAGCAGCTTGCGTGCTAGACGCAGACCCTCGTTAATGCGGAAGCTGCCATCGAGTCGAGGGTCGTTGATCAAGCCTTTC
>CAZFSH010000170.1:0-6401 GCA_964521935.1 uncultured Propionivibrio sp. | reverse complement strand
AGCACCCGAAGTGGGATGAGCGCCCCCTGCTGGTGGTGGTCAAGAAACCCGACCACGAACTGACGCGCGAGGAGTTGATCGCCTTCTACGATGGGCGCATCGCCAAGTGGTGGACGCCTGACGATGTGGTCTTCGTCGACGCCATACCGATCGGCGCGACCGGAAAAATGCTCAAGAACGTGCTGCGAGACCAGTTCCGCGACTATCGCCTGCCCACGGCCTGACCGGGGAGCGGAATAAGACTATGGACCGCAAGTCGGCGCTGGCGAGACGGCGATTTGGACGATGACACCGGACGATTTTTCGACCGCCGCCATAGATGGGCTTAATGTCGGTATCGTCCCGCTCAACGGTCAGCGGCTGCGTGTCGCCGTGCGAGCTCCGAAAAATGGTGCGCCACCGCTTTTGCTGTTCAACGGCATTGGCGGTGGTATCGAATTGTTCGCGCCGCTGGTGGCCGCGTTCGACCCGGGCGTGGGCATTATTACTTTCGAGATTCCCGGCGTCGGAGACTCGGCAACCCCGCGCTTGCCTTATCGCCCCGCGACTATGGCCGATCTCGCCAAGAAGTTGCTGGATCATCTTGATTGCGCTCAGGTCGATGTGCTGGGCGTGTCGTGGGGCGGCGTAGTTGCGCAGGAATTTGCCCGCCGACACGCCAGTACCTGCCGGCGCCTGATCCTTGCCGCGACGACCACGGGCGTAGTCATGGTACCCGGCCACCCATGGGCGCTGCTCGGCATGTCGCTACCCCGCGCCGTGCTCCGGCCGTTACTGCGCAGCCCGCTGGCGCCGCTCTGGGGCGCGACCTGGGGCGGCGACTTCCGCCGTGATCCCTCACTCGGCCGTCGCTACCTGCGCCACATCCGCTGGCAATCGATGCTCGGACAGGCGTGGCAACTCATTGCCCTGACCGGCTGGACCAGTGTGCACTGGTTGCACCAGCTCACGCAGCCGGCGCTGGTGATGTGTGGCGATGACGACCCGATCACCCGCCCGCTCAATGCCCGTCTCCAGCACGCCCTGCTGCGCAACGCCCAGCTGTGGCGCATCGATTGCGGTCACCTGTTTCTCATCACGCGTGCCGAGGCATCGGCACGTGCCATCGAAAATTTCTTATACCAACAAGGACAGACAACATGACACAGAACCTGATTACGCTTGACGACCTGAAAACCCGCATCGGCGAAGTCGTCGGTACCTCCCGCTGGTTCATGATCCACCAGCCGCGCATCGACCGCTTCGCCGATGCCACCGAAGATCATCAGTGGCTGCACATCAATGTTGAGCGGGCCAACAAGGAAAGCCCGTTCGGCGGCACCATCGCCCACGGCTACCTCACCCTCTCACTGCTGGCACCGGCAATCTTTGAAGCACTCATTGACAAGATGAACGTCAGCTCGGTGGTCAACTACGGCTTCGACCGCATGCGCTTCATGGCACCCGTGCGCGCCGGTAAGCGAGTGCGTGTCCATTTCAAGCTGCTGGCCCTTGAACCCAAGGCCAAGGGCACGCTGACAACCTTCGAATCGACCATCGAGATCGAAGACGAAGCCAAGCCGGCGCTGGTGGCTCAGTCCCTTTTCCTGATCATGTAAGGAACGATGATGGCCAGCACAGAAAAAAAGAGCGCTGCAACGCGCAGCGCAACAAAACAACCCAGCAAACGCTCCAGCAAGGGAGCTAGCACCGGCAAGCGCCCCAGCCCCGCTGCTAGCGACACTAGCGCCGAGCTGATCCAGGCCGCGAGCAACAACACCCTGGCCGCCAGCCCCCTGATCGGCCTTTCGGCGCGCGACGTGGGCGCTGCCGCGGGCGCGCTGGTCGATGCCGTGATACGCACGCCCGGCGTGGCCAAGCGTCATCTGGGTAATCTGGGGCGGGAGGTCAGCGCTGTCATCAAAGGTGACTCCGCACTCGCCCCCGATCCCAAGGACCGCCGCTTTGCCGACCCGGCCTGGCAGAGCAATTTCGTGCTCAAAGGGCTGCTGCAAACCTATCTGGCCACGCAACGCGAACTGAATCACTTCATCGATGAGGCCGACATCAGCCCGGTGAAAAAAGGTCGCGCGCAGTTTCTTTCCAGCATCGTCGTCGACGCCCTGGCGCCGAGCAACTGGCCGCTGGCCAACCCGACGGCCTTGCGCAAGGCGATTGATACCGGCGGCGCCAACTACAAGCAAGGCGTGCGCAATCTGCTTGCCGATCTCCGCCACAACCACGGCTTGCCCTCGCAGGTGGATAGCGAACCGTTCAAGGTCGGCGTCAATGTCGCGACCAGCGCGGGTGACGTGGTCTTCCGCAATGAAATGTTCGAGTTGCTGCACTTCCGCCCGACCACCGCCAAGGTGCACCAGCGCCCGCTGGTCATGTCACCGCCGCAGATCAACAAGTACTACATGATTGATCTGGCGCCGGAGAAGAGCCTGATCAAGTGGGCCACCGACAGTGGCATCCAGTTCTTCTGCATCAGCTGGCGCAATCCCCAGACCGAGCACCGCGACTGGGGGCTGGCCAACTACGTGCGCTGTCTCGATGAGGCCGTGGATGTCGCACGCGAGATTACCGGCAGCCCGGACGTCAACATGTGGGGCAGCTGTTCGGGCGGACTGACCCTGGCCGCGTATCTCGCTTGGCTGGCGGGCCGTGGCGAGCAGAAAAAAGTCGCGAACACGACCTGGGCGGTCTGTGTACTGAACACCAAGGTCACCGTCGACGAAACCACGCTGGGACTATTCACCACGCCCAAGAGCTTGGCCAAGGCCAAGGCTGCGTCGCGCAAGAAGGGCCGCATTACCGGCGACGAACTGGCACGGATGTTCGCCTGGATGCGCCCCAACGACCTGATCTGGAACTATTGGGTCAACAACTATCTGCTGGGCAACAAGCCGCCAGCCTTCGACATCCTGGCCTGGAACAACGACACCACGCATTTGCCGGCGCAGCTGCATGCCGACTATCTCGATCTGGTGGAACGCAACCCCTACGCCAACCCCGGTGCCATGGAGATCGATGGCGTGCCCATCGACATGCGCAAGGTCAAGGTCGGCGCCTATGTGATCGGCGGCACCACCGACCACATCACGCCATGGCACGGCTGCTATGGCAGCGCCCGCCTGCTTGGTCCGGATACCACTTTTGTGCTGGCGAACGCCGGCCACCTGCAATGCTTCGTCAACCCGCCGGGCAATCCCAAGGCGTTTTACTTCACCGCGCCGGCCAAGGCCAAGGATGCGAATGCGTGGCTGAAGTCTGCCGGCGCACAGGTCAGTGGCAGCTGGTGGCCGCACTGGCGCGAGTGGATACAGCAGCGCTCAGGCAAGGAAGTGGAGGCCCCGAAGCAAACCGGATCCGCCAAGCATCCGCCGCTGTGCCCGGCACCGGGTACCTACGTGCTCGAAAAATAAGCCCTTATCGCTCACCATCACGACGAAACCTTCGTATGGAAACACGCGGCGCAAAAGTGCTTATCACGGGGTGCAACCGGGGCATTGGCCAGCATGTTGCTGACGTGCTGGCCCAAAACGGGGCAAAGCTGTATCTGGCCAATCGCCGCCCCGACCCCGAGCAACCCAAGGCACTGAAAAAGCTCGGGGCGCAGTCCGTGACCAATATTCAGGTCGACCTGGGTAGCCGGGCGGAGGTCGAGAAGCTGATTGCCGATATGCAGGGTGAAGAGATTGACATCCTGTTCAACAATGCCGGGTTACTCACCGGTGGCCTTATCGAGAATCTCACCACCGACGAAATCTACGAATCCACCCAGGTCAATCTCACAGCACTGATGCATCTGACCCAGGGCTTTGTCGGCGGCATGGTCAAGCGCGGGCGCGGCAAGATCATCAATCACTCGAGTGCCTCGGCCTACTTGCATATTCCCTGCGGCACGGTGTACTCGGCGCAAAAAGCCGCTGTACTGGCCTTCACCAACAGCCTGCGCCCCGAACTAAATGGCACGGGCGTGACAACACTGTGCCTGGTCACCTCGGGCGTCGATACGGCGCTGAAACGCGATGTGTTGAACCGCTATGGCAATAATCTGGACAAGAAGCTGTTCAGACCGGGCATGGCGCCGGAAGCGTATGCGGAACGCGTGTACAACGCGATTTTGAGCGATGTGGAAACACTGGAGCCAACAGGTTTCAATCTGGTGCAACTGAAGACGGCCCAACACGCCTTGGGAATCTTCCAGAAGGTCGTGCTCAAACACTTCACGCGCTAATTGCCTAGCCGGCTTGGCGAAAAATAAAGGGGGATCGCCCAGACGATCCCCCTTTTTTTGCTGGTCCGCTGCTACTGGCCGCCTCGCGGGCGCCGGGTGTAGCGCTGCATGAATGCTACCATGCGCGGCGCAATGCGTTCCCGGTAAATGGTTCCGTTAAAAATACCGTAGTGGCCGACCCCCGGTTCGACCTGATGCTCATGCAGGGCCTCGGGCAGGTTGGGGCACAGGCCATGCGCGGCCTCGGTCACGCCCACGGCGACCATGTCATCCTTTTCGCCTTCCAGCGTCAGCAAGGGAATGTCACGAATCTCTGCGCAGTTCACGAGGCGTCCGCGATAGCGCATCGTGCCCTTGGCCAGACGCTGATCAAAAAACACGCGCTTAAGGGTTTGCAAGTAGAACTCGGCGGTCGAGTCCATCATCGCGTTGTACTCATCGTAGAACTCACGGTGCTTGTCGGCAGACAGCTGATCGCCGGCCGCAACGTCCTTGAAAAACTGCACGTGCTTGCGCACATGGGTGCGCAGGTTGAGTGAAACAAAGCCCATCAATTGCATGTAGCCGGGATACACCTTCCGGCCGGCGCCGGGGTAGCGCTTCGGCACCGTATGGATGTGCATTTTCATCAAGGCGTAGGGGATACGCTTGGAACGCTCCATAAACGCATTGGGGTTCACGCGCACGTCGATCGGGCCAGCGAGCAGGCTCAGCGTCGCAGGGCGGCAGGCATCCTTGTCCTCCGCCATGAGGGCCGTCGCGCACATGGCCGGCACCGCGGCCTGGCACAGGCCAATCAGATGCACATTCGGCCCGAGGTGCTGCAGAAAATCGATCAGATAACTGACGTAGTCTTCGAAGTCGAAGCGTCCCTCGGCGAGTGGCACCAGGCGCGCGTCGGTCCAGTCGGTGATGTAGACGTCGAAGCCGGGGAGGAATTCCTGCAAGGTTTCCTTCGAGAGCGTCGCGTGGTGGCCGGACATGGCGGCGACGAAGAGCAAACGGGGGGCATCTTTCGTCAGCGCGGTCGAGAAACGACGCAATTCGCAAAACGGCTTTTTGAGCACGACTTCTTCGTCAACCGTCAGCGGTGCGGAATGGCCGGGCACGGAAATCGGTGCGTAATCGAAGCCCTGCTTCAGGTAGGGCTTCATCAGCCGCAGCGTCGATTCCAGTGCCGCTGCGCGCACGCGATTAAATCGGGTATTCACCAGCGGATGCCGCTGATGAGTCACCACTGTGTGTGAAAGTTCCAGAGCCTTTTGCACCGGATACAGTGCGGTCTCCACGGCCGAGCGTAAGCGATAACGCATGCGTGATCTCCTGTTGAAATTTTTAATTGAAAACGGTTATTCGTGGCCCAGTGCGATCACTGAGAACGAGGAATGACGTGCAGGCTGAGGCGGGCGAGGGTTATTTCGCGCAGAAAACAGAGCAGCCCCGCGACCAGCGTCAGCATCGCGAGCACAAACAGGCTGCCAATGAGCACAGGCATATCGACGTCGATCAGCGCACCCACAAACAGGGCGGCAATCACGAAACAGATCAGCAAGGCGCAGCCTGTGCACAGCCCGATAGCCCAGTGAATCATCTTTGCTCGGCGCATCAGGCGCAGCATCTCCTGAGAAATGGCGCTTCTTGCGTCACCTGAGGTGACATCGGACGCTTTATCCAGCGCACGAAAACGATCGATCACCCGCCCAAGACGGTTGGTCATCACGGAAAGGAGGGCGCCGACACTGGTGAGCAGGAATACCGGTGCCACAGCCAGTTGAATAACGTGTGCGACGCCGGTAACGTTGGCAACAGATTGCATTTATAAGGACTTTCAGACGTGTCAGAGGCTACCGCCAGCTGGTGTAGCGATACCGGAATGGTACGCAAATTATTCCTCTCGTATGTTTTAGAAAACATAAACGGTTGCCAGAATATATCGCGTGACACTCACTCCGGCTGAAACGATACTTCGCCCCACTTGGCGCACAGGTAACAGGCGAAATCTCCGTCTTTTAGAGGCCAGCCTGAGACCATGACACCAACACAATTTAGGAGATAAGTATGGGTAAATGGAATTTCTCGGCGCCAGTGGTGCAAGGTAATCCGCCGCGTCAGGCGTATTACGACATTCCGAAGGATTTGTGGGAACGTGAAATGGGGCGGGATGCGTTTTATGGCCCCG
>CAZFSH010000169.1:0-6413 GCA_964521935.1 uncultured Propionivibrio sp. | reverse complement strand
CAGTTCGTTGGGAATCAGCTTGGCAAACTGGTCGACAAAATTGAAGCCGAGATTGAGCACACGGCCGACATCGCGAATGACCGCCTTCGCCGCCATGGTGCCAAAGGTGGCGATCTGTGACACCGCGTGGGCGCCGTATTTGCGCTTGACGTAGTCAATGACGCGGTCGCGCCCTTCCTGGCAAAAGTCGATGTCAAAGTCCGGCATCGAGACGCGTTCCGGATTCAGAAAGCGCTCGAAGAGCAGGTCATAACGCAACGGGTCAAGGTCGGTAATCTTGAGCGAATACGCCACCAGCGAGCCCGCCCCGGAACCGCGCCCTGGCCCAACGGGAACACCGTTTTTCTTACCCCAGTTAATGAAGTCGGCCACGATCAAAAAGTACCCAGGGAAGCCCATTTGCACGATGGTCTTGATCTCGAAATCGAGACGCTCAACATAGCGCGGCATGGCCGCCGCGCGCTCGCTTTCATCCGGGTAAAGCAAGAGCATGCGCTCAGCCAGCCCCTTGTGCGATTCGCTCGCCAAAAAGTCGTTCAGCGGCACGCCATCGGGTGTCGGAAAGTCCGGCAGCCGGCTCTTGCCCAGTTCAACCGTGAGGTTGCAACGGCGCGCTATTTCAACCGAGTTCGCCAGCGCCTCGGGCAGATCGGCAAACAAATCAGCCATCTCGGCGGCCGTTTTGAAATATTGCTCTTCGCTAAAAATGCGCGGCCGCCGGTTGTCAGACAACACAAAGCCTTCAGCGATGCAGACACGCGCCTCGTGCGCCTTGAAATCATCGCGAGACAGAAACTGTACCGGATGGGTAGCCACAACAGGCAGCCCCAACCGCGCCGCCAGATCGACGCTATCACTGAGCAGATGTTCCTGCGTGGAGCCGGCATCTTGCCCAAGCTTTCCGTCGGGACGTTGTATTTCGACATAGAAAGCCTGCGGAAACATCGCGGCCCAGCCTTGCGCGCGGGCTTGCGCGTCGTCCATCTTGCCGGCTTGCAGCAGTTGCCCAATATCGCCGCCGGCAGCGCCGGAGAGGGCAATCAAGCCGCTGTTGTCGCCGTTGGCCAGATTGGCACGCAGGATCTCGGCGCGCCCCTGCCGGCGTGGCGAGAGATAGGCGGCGGAGAGTAATTCGCACAAGCGCAAATAGCCCGCACGATTGCGGCAGAGCAGCAGCAGGCGCGTAGCGGGTTCGCGCCCCTCCGCTTCCGGCGGTGGCCCGACCCAGACATCGCAACCGATCACCGGTTTGATGCCCTTGCCACGCGCAGTCGTATAAAACTTGACCATGCCAAACAGGTTGGCCAGGTCGGTCAGCGCCAGCGCGGGCTGCCCATCATCGGCCGCCGCCTTGACGGCATCGTCGATACGGATCAAGCCATCGCTGATCGAGTATTCGCTGTGCAGTCGAAGGTGAACGAAGGGGGGCGCAGACATGAGGGGAGCGATTCTACTCAGCGCGTCGCCACTCGAGCCGTCCCACAGCGACTGACTTTTACGGCAGCGTGACGTGCCGGGGGAAATTTGCCCTATTTGCCCTATTTGGGCTTACGTGCCAGCTTCCAGCCAATATTTTTGGCCAGGAACTCGGCAACATTTTTGTCGGCACGACGGGATTCCGCCAAACCCGGCATGCACTGAAACACATGTGGCATGCCCTCAAAGACTTCCAGACGCACTGACACGCCCGAGGCATTCGCTTTGGCTGCCGAGCGCGTTGAGTCGTCGAGCAACATTTCGTTGGTTCCCACCTGGAACAGCAGCGGTGGCAGGTCGGTAAAGTCACCGGTCAGCGGCGACAGTGATGGGTCCAGATACAGCTCCGGTTCCGTCAGATACATCTCGCCAAACCAGCGCAACAAGGGCAATGTGAACATCGGGTCATTCGGTTCATTCACCATGGCGCTGCGGCCGCTCATCGAAAAATCCATCGCCGGTGACAACATGATGCCTGCTGCCGGCAAAGGCAAGCCTGCATCGCGGGCGCGCATCAGGGTGACCAGGGTCAGGTTGCCCCCGGCGGAGTCGCCGCAAATGACAATATTTTTTGCGGGCACACCGTGGCTCAGCAGCCAGCGATAAGCCGCGAGGCAATCGTCTGGGGCAGCCGGATAGGGATGTTCGGGCGCCAAACGGTAATGCGGCATCAGCGCACGGGCGCCAATCTTGCGGCACCAACGGGCCATCATGGCGCTTTGAATACGTGGGATGCGCATACAAAACGCGCCGCCATTCAGGTACAGGAATACGCGATCTTTACGACTTTGTGGCACGTCCAGCCACTCAGCGGGAATGTCGTCGCACATCTGCTTGGTGACCCGCATGTCGGCGGCACGACGACCGACGCGTTTGTCGAGTGCGACGATGCGCTGACGCAGTGCATACAAGCCTTCCAAGTCCTTACTTACGCCCTTGAACGAAAAGCGCAAGACCTGATCAAGAATGAACTGGGTGGACTGGCGGCCTACCCGAGGCACAAAATTAAAGTAGTCGGGGGCGGCAGGAGGAGCGTTAAACGGCATAAGCGGAACAATCATAGCGCGCAGACAAGACTTTGGGACAATTTTATGCCCGAAGTCCTGCTGATAAAAACATCGTGATCAAGCTCGGTAAATCAGCGTGCCGGAGAGTCACCCTTAGCGGAGTCACCGCTGGCAGTTGTGCCGTTGCGCCTTTTTTTCGCCACCGGCGCGGCACTAGTCGCCCGGGCAGCTTTAGCGGCGGCGGCATGCGAACCAGCTTTCGGCCCTGCGGCAATCGCTGCCGTCACCAATTCTTCAAAGCTATCATTCAAACATTGCGCAAACTCGGACGGATCAGGCAGCATCTGTCGGCAGGAGACAAAGCACACCCACAAGGTTCCGTTATAACTAAAACCGGTGATATTCAACCCCAAGCCAGAGAAGGCAATCGACACGGGCAAAAACAGCTGCAGTTGCGCCCCGGCCATGTAGAGCGGCACCTCTGGCCCGCGCACATTCGACACGGTCACGTTGGCCAGTGAGGTCAAGCCATGGCGCATCAAACGCTCGGAAATCATCGAGGGCAGAACATTGATCAATTTGGCGGGCAGGTCTTTGCCCAAGGAAGCGGACAGCGCCTTGCCCTTGCTCGTGCCGCGGCGTACGGCCAGCAAACGCTCGATCGGATCGGCAATATCGGTACGTAGCGGCATAGCCGACATCCCGATCTGGTTACCGGCGTCCATATCTTTCAGGTCGCCACGCGTCGTCATTGGCACCATGGCATTCAAACTTTTCGCCGGCAACTCGCCTTTGCTTTCGAGGTAAGTGCGCAGTGCACCACCCGCGGCGGCCATGAAGATGTCGTTAATCGTCACCTTATCAATGTGCTGGCGAATCTTTTTGCAGTCGGCAAGCGAAAACCCTACGGCATCGACCACGCGATGCGGAGAAAGCGGCGCATCAAACCGTGTGTGCGGCTTCAGACCGGCCACGTCTGCCACCTCTGACTGCTCAGACGCCTGATCGGCAGCGGAGGCAAGGGTTTTACGCCCCAAACGTTTGGCGACAAACGCTTTACTTGCCGCAACGGCCTTGCCTGAGGCAACCAACTCCTTGCCCACCACCGCGGCACGACTGCCGAGCGTCAGCAAAAGCTTTGATGCATCAAACATTTGCTTGGCACGGTTACCAATCGCGCGGGTGTAAAGTTCGGCGTGCGTGGGCTCGCGATCGGCAACGATGGTCTGCGCACTCTCGCTATCGATATCCGGGTCAGGTGACAGGGCGTGAATGGCGCGAATCAGTTCAGCGCCGGCTTCACCATCAACCGCCGAATGATGAAATTTCACGTAGAGCGCAAAACTGCCTTCAGAAATACCGGGGATATTGTCCAAGCCCTCAATGATGTAGGCCTCCCAGAGCGGCTTGGTCATGTCCAGAGGTCGAGAATGAATGCGCGCCACCTGGATCATCAGCTGACGCCAGTCGCCCGGGTAAGGCAACGCTATATGGCGAACGTGGTATTCAATATCGATTTCGCCGTCCTCAACCCAATAGGGACGATCCAGGCCAAACGGCGCGCTGACCAGGCGACGGCGAAATACCTTGGAAAGATTGAGCCGGTTGGCAAAGAAGTTGAGCACCGATTTGAACCGCACCTTGCCGCCCGGCGCCGTGGCCGGGTCATAGATCCCCAGCCCCCCTACATGCATGAACTGATTGTCCTGATCGAGCGCGAGAAACAGATTGTCGATACCAGACAAATACTTCACTGCAGTTCTCCTTGATGGTCGGGCATCACGACAACACGTTCAGAAACCACAGGTAAGGACATGGATGGGGTCGTACGTGAGCGTGCCTTCGGCGCAGTAGTGGCTCGGCCCGTGCCAGTTGGCTTCGAGGCACGCTCACTGGCTTGATCACTTGCACGCCGGCGCGGTGCGGCATCGTTCATAGTCAAGTGGCCGGCTTCGAGACGATCAACTTCTGCGCACAAACCATCAAAACTCTCGCGCAAGCACCGTGAGAACACTTCAGCATCCGGCATCATCGTGCGGCAAGACACAACGGTTGCCCAAAGGGCATCACAATAACTAAAGCCCATGATGTTCAAGCCAACGCCATCCTTGACCACACCAATCGGGTAGTAGCGACTCAGTTGGGCACCCGCGAGAAAGAGGCGCACATCCGGTCCGCGCACGTTCGAGACCATGATATTCATGTAATCGCCAATCAGCCGATGCACCACAGCCGTTGTCACCCGCGTGGGCAACTCGTCGGCCAACTGTTTAATCAAGCCGCGGCCAATCACATCAGCCGTCTGCTTTTGCTCATCGGCATCGCGACGAATCGCCTCAAGGCGCGCCAGACCGCTCTCCAGTTCCACATGCAAGGGCACACGGATATGCGTGATCTGATTCCCCAAATCGCCACCGGGCAAAAGGTCGCGCTGCGCAGAGGGAACACCGGCGGCCAGTTGCTTAGCGGCTGGTGTTGCCAGAGTGTCGCCACACGCGCGCAAATAACGGGCTATTGCACCGCCAACGATAGTCAGGAACACATCATTGATCGTCGCACCACCTGCCCATTTACGGACCCGGTGGATCTGCCCCATGTCAAAGCCGACGCCCTCGACAATGCGCCGAGACGATACGTTGCCAGCAAAACGTGCCTGACCATCTTGAGCAGGCCAAGCCAGTTGCTCACGCAGTGTTGCACCCAAGGATTGGCCAGCGGCGGCGCGCTTATACAAGGCCTCCGTCGCCAGGGAGGTCATCTTGAGCGTCATCGTGGTCATGGTATGCCACAACCGTACCGCACGCGGCACCACATTGCCCAGCGAACGGGTGTACAACTCAATAGCCGTCGGCGCCGCATCAACGACAGTCGGCTTCGAGGGCGTGTAGTGCTCCGGCACAGCAATCAGTGAGTGCAGGGCGCGCAGAATCTGGGCGCTGGATTCGCCATCCACGGCCGCATGATGAAACTTGATGTAGACCGCGAAACTGCCTGGCTTGACACCCTCGACATTATCGATCCCCTCAATGACATAAGCCTGCCATAGGGGTTTGGCACGATCCAGTACCTGCGAGTGCAAACGCGCAACCTGGATGCACAATTGACGCCAGTCACCGGGCTTGGGCAGCGCAATGTGGCGGATGTGATACTCGAGATCAACCTTGGCTTCTTCGACCCAATAAGCCCGGTCAAGATCAAAAGGCACTTTCACCAAGCGCCGGCGAAATACCGGCGATACATCAAGCCGCTGCCGCACATGCGCCATGATGTCGCGCAAACGAACCCGCCCTCCCGCTGCCGTGCTGGGGTCATAGATACCCAGTACCGCGACATGCATGCACTGGTTTGGGCGCTCAAGCGCAAGGTAAAGTTCGTCCAGCCCGGAAAGTTGCTTCATGTGGGGAATGCCTAAGTCTTATACAAGTGTTTAATCATAACACTCACACAGCCCCCCTACAGCACGACACCAAGGGTACGCGATAAACGGAAAAAGCCGCCTCAAGGGCGGCTTATCTGCGCGAGCGCAAGATTCTGTAAAACTCAGTTCACCGGGAAAACCCGGCGTGAATCAATACAACTTAGGCGGCAGAGTCTGGCTGCGAATACGCTTGTGATGGCGCTTTACGGCCGCAGCAGCTTTACGCTTACGCTCTGTGGTCGGCTTCTCGTAGAACTCGCGGGCGCGCAGTTCGGTCAGCAGACCGGTTTTTTCAATGGTGCGCTTGAAGCGGCGAATGGCGACCTCGAACGGCTCGTTTTCCTTGACGCGAATACCTGGCATGTCTATGTAATCCAGTAAAAGTGAAGACAAACAACTATCGTTGGTGGCCGGGGGCAGAATCGAACTGCCGACACACGGATTTTCAATCCGTTGCTCTACCGACTGAGCTACCCGGCCGGTAAAGGGGGCGGATTATAGACAGCAAACCG
>CAZFSH010000168.1:0-6427 GCA_964521935.1 uncultured Propionivibrio sp. | reverse complement strand
CGACTTTGCCGAGGCCGTGATTCAGGCGGCGGCCGTGCGTGCCAAGCCCATCATTTTGACCGGGCTGGCGGCTATGCTCGGCGCCCTGTTTATTCTCGACGATCCGATTTTCTCGGGGCTGGCGGTGAGTCTCGTGTTCGGTATTTTTGTTTCCACCCTGCTGACGCTTCTGGTTATCCCGGTGCTGTATTTCGCGGCTATGCGTCAGCGCATTGCTTCATCACAGTAAATCATAGGAGTTGTTCATGACCGTCAATCAAGGCGTACGCATCGTCGCGGGCTTTTTCATTCTGTTGTCACTGGGCCTGGCGCACGTCAATGGCCAGGCCGATTTAAGCCAGATGTCCTGGCTGTGGTTCACGACCTTTGTGGGTGCCAACCTGTTGCAGAGCGGTTTCACCAAGTTCTGCCCGATGGACAGCATTTTGGGAAAACTTGGCTTCAAGCGTGACGGTAACTGCGCGGCCTAAGTTTCATCGTGCTGGAGTCGCCGTCCCATAGCGGCTGACTTTTAGACTGGTGGCCGCGCCCCGCGTGGCCCTGCGTGGCCGCGTAACTGTCGCCGCAACATCACGGTGACTCGGGGCATAATCGCGAGATGTTCGCGTTTCTACGCTCACCACGCCAAGCTGAATCACCGATTCAATCATCGGCGCACTCGGCACTCTCCGCGCTGCTCGCGGTGCCCCGACGCCCGGGGTTTTACGTGTTGCTGGTCTTTCTACTCGGGGGGCTGGTCACGGCTCTGGCGGTTAAGCGTTCTTTCGAGCTGGAAAATCGTCTGGCGCAAGTTGCGCTCGACAAGCACCTGACGACATTGATTGATGCGGTGACTCAGCGTGCTGCCCGGTCGCGTCATGTCAGTGGCATTACTGCCGGTGTCGTTGGCATGATGGGGGTGCCAACTGAAGACCAGTGGGCAGCCTTGACCGACACTTTGGCGATCAAAGAGGCGCGTGCAGTCGTCGCCATGGGTTATGCCACCTTGTATAGCGTCGAGGGGGTTTATCACCGCGCCACGGTAGAGCGTCTGTATCGCAGCGCCACCTTGGCTACCACGCAGGCAGCGTTGGGTGGAGACTTGATGCACGACGCCAAGTTGGTGGCCACGATAAATCGCGCCGTTGAACGCGGCGTTACCCAGTGGTCAGAGCCTGTGCTGTCGGAGGCCGGTTTTTACCTGATGCAAGTGACGCCGGTTTATCTGGCGGGCTTGACCCCGGACGATGTGGATAGTCGCCGTTTGCTGGTCAAGGGCGTGATTTTTACTGAAATGCACCTGGCGGAATTCGGTCGTGCCATGGCCCCTTTGATCGGCGAGCACGCCTACCTGGCTATTTATGACGGCGAGCATGCCGGTGTGCGCGAGCAATTGCTGGTTGAGGTAGGGCAGCCGAACACCATGCGCGAGCGCAAAGAAGCCCAGGTCAGCTTTGGCGAGCGGACCTGGTCGGTGGTGGTGGGGATGGATGGCGGCTGGGTCAATAGCATCGACCGCTCACGCTCGACAATGAGTTTGCTGGTGGGCAGTTTGCTGACAGGCTTTATTTGCTTGATCGTGCATTACTTGTCGATGATGCGCCGCCGTGTTGAACAGCGTGCCAATGAAATTACCCAGGAACTGAAAGTTTCCGAAGAGCGTCATCGCCAGCTTGCCGACATGTCTTCGGACTGGTTTTGGGAGCAGGACGCGAATTATCGTTTTACCTATATGTCCGATGGCATTCGCGCGTATGGCGGGGATCCGGCATCGTTTATCGGTAAAACCCGCTGGGAGATGGGGGTTAGCTGGACGCAAGCGCAAATCGACGAGCAGTTGGCGTTACTGGACAAACACCAGCCGATCCGGCGTTTTGAATACCAAACCCTGGGAGTTGATGGTCAGACACGTATCTACCTGATCAGTGCCGACCCGATTTTTGATGCGGCAGGCAAGTTCGCCGGCTACCGTGGGGTTGGCCGCGATGTCAGCGAACCGCGGCGTATCGCCAAGGCCCTGCGCGATAGCCGCGATAACCTGGCGAGCGAGGTTGCCGCGCAGACCGCCGATTTGCGTGCGGCCATGGAAGCGGCTGAATTTGCCAACAAGTCGCGCTCGGAATTCGTCGCCAACATGTCCCATGAGCTACGCACGCCTTTGCACGCCATCATGTCCTTCGCCAAGCTCGGTGAGGGCAAAGCCCTGAGTGCGCCACCGGAGAAGCTGCGCGGCTATTTCGAGAAAATTCATACTGCTGGTGATCGCTTGCTCAAGCTGGTGAACGATTTGCTCGACCTGTCGAAACTGGAGGCCGGGAAAATGCTGATTCATGCCGCCCCGCGCAATCTGCTCGCGCTGGTTCATGAAGTTGCTGACGAGCTGCAGCCTCTGCTGACCAAGCAGGGTTTGCGCTTGGTGCTTCCGGAGGCTGGGTCGGCGGCTGGGACGGACGGCATTTACACTGCCGAGGTGGATGCCCAGCGCATGGTGCAGGTGCTGCGCAATCTGCTTTCCAATGCCATCAAGTTTTCGCATCCTCATGGCACGATCACGGTGACGCTGGCTCGGGGCGACATCCTTGATGCCAGTGGTAGCGCTGTGCCGGCGCTGGTGCTGTCGGTGTTTGACGAGGGCATCGGCATTCCGGAAAACGAGCTCGATATCGTGTTTGATAAATTCGTCCAGAGCAGCAAAACCAAAACCGGCGCCGGCGGCACCGGACTGGGCTTGTCGATCACCCGCGAAATTGTCGATGCGCACTTCGGCCAGATTCGCGCCTACAATCGCCCTGGCGGCGGTGCGGCTTTTGAAGTAAAACTCCCCCTTACATATCAACCTAATCAACCCATCGACGCAGGGCTCTGACTATGACGTGGCATATCCTGGTGGTGGACGATGAACCGGTGAATCTGGAGATCATCGGTGAATATCTAGATGAACCGATCTATTCACTGACCTTCGCCGAAGATGGCGAAGAAGCCTGGGAAAAGCTTCAGGCCGCACAGTCTTCCCCCTCACCGATTGACCTGATCGTGCTGGACCGCATGATGCCGCGTCTGGGCGGCATCGAGCTGCTCAAGCGCGTGAAGGCGGATCAGCGCTATCGGCATGTGCCGGTGATCATGCAAACAGCGGCCAGCTCGCCGGAGCAGGTGCGCGAAGGCATCAATGCCGGCGCCTACTACTACCTCACCAAGCCATATGAGCCCGACGCCTTGCTCGGCGTGGTGCGTGCCGCACTGGAAGACGTGGCCGACCAGCGTGCCTCGGCCAGTGCCGCGGCCTCCGTGGGGGTGTATCAGCTACCCGTCGGCGAAACGCGGGTGATCGACTTTCATACCTTGGACGAAGCACACCATCTGGCGGGCGAACTGGCGACCTTGTGCGCCGAACCCTCCCTCGTCGCCATGGGACTGACCGAGCTTTTGGTGAATGCCATTGAACACGGTAACCTCGGCATCAGCTATGCCGAGAAAAAAGCTTTGCGCCAGAAGGACGGTTGGGAAGACGAGGTCGCCCGACGTCTGGCCGATCCGGCTTATGCCCAGCGGCGCGCGCGCGTGAGCATCGTGCGTGACAGTGGCGCAGTGGTATTTACCGTGGAAGATGAAGGTGCAGGCTTTGATTGGCAGCGCTATCTGGAGTTTGATCCGGAACGCGCGTTTGACCCGAACGGCCGCGGTATCGCCATGGCCCGGCAGGTTGCATTTGGCAAACTGGAATACCGCGGCCGTGGCAACGTCGTCGTGGCGACGGTATCCAGCCCCCAGAATTAGAACGTTTAGTCATGACTATTTCTCCTCCCATGCAAACAGCGGCCGTAAAAATTCTGGTGGTTGACGATACCGCCACCAATCGGCAAATTCTTGCGGCTTTTCTCAAGAAGCTCGGCTTCGTCATCATCATGGCCGAAGATGGCGCGCAGGCCGTGGAGAAGTTCACCGCCGAGAACCCGGACATCGTGCTCATGGACGTCATGATGCCGGTGATGGATGGCTACGAAGCGACGCGGCGCATCAAAGCCATGAGCGGCGAGCGCTGGGTGCCGGTAATCTTTCTCTCGGCGCTGGACAAAGAAGAAAACCTTGTTGCCGGCCTCGATGCCGGCGGCGATGACTATCTGCACAAGCCGGTTAACTTCGTCATTCTCGATGCCAAATTGCGCTCGATGGTGCGCACGCTGGATCTGCAGAAACGCTTGGATGAAGAACGCCGGCGCATTGCTGCGATCACCAGCAATCTGGTCGATGGCGTGATCAGCATCAATGAGCGGGGTATCGTGCAGTGGGCGAACCCGGCGGTGGAAACCATCTTTGGTTTTTCGGCGGCGGAAATTCGCGGCAAAAATATTTCGATGCTGATGCCGGAGCCTTATCACGGCGCGCATGACGGGTATCTCGCCGCCTATCTCACCAGCGGCAAAGCGAGCATCATTGGTAAAGGCCAGCGTCAGGTTCGTGGCCAACGCAAGTCCGGTGAGACCTTCCCGATGGAGTTGGGCGTTTCGGAAACCATACTTGATGGCCATCGCCAGTTTGTCGGCGTGGTGCGTGATGTCACGGTGCGCAGCGAAGCTGAACAGCAGTTGCAGGAAAACGCCCGCAGGCTGCAGGAATATCACGATGCGCAGGAGGCGGAAAATGCGCTGGCGCAAGACATCGTTGAGCGCCAGATGCTGCGCGCCGGCCTGGCCGACCCCAGCGTGGGTCATTGGATTTCACCGACGGCCAACTTTAGTGGCGACATCGTCGCGGCGACGCGTGGGCGCAATGGTGATCTGTATGTGATGCTGGCCGACGCCACCGGCCACGGGCTGGGGGCGGCGATTTGCACGCTCCCCGTCTTGTCGGTGTTTTACAGCCTGGCAGAGTCCGGTGCGCCCCTGCCCAAAATTATTGGCGAGGTAAATCGGCAACTGCTGGCCACCATGCCAGTGGGGCGCTTTGTTGCCGCCACTTTGTTGCGCGTTGATAGCATGCGCGGTCTGGCAGACATCTGGATAGGTGGAACGCCGGATGTATTGCTCATGGATCAGACGGGCGCCGTGCGCGCCAGTTTTTCTGCCAGCCATTTGCCGCTCGGCGTCGTGCCGTTTGAAGCCGCTGACGTTATCCCGGATCAGGCGGACATTGTTGTCGGTGAGCAATTTGCGCTCTTCTCCGATGGGCTGCTGGAAGCCACCAATGGTGGCGGTGAGCAGTTCGGTCTGGGTAATCTGTTTGCGGCGCTGGCCAGCGCACCGCGTGCGCAGCGACTGGAAGCCGTCAAGCAGACGTTGACCCGTCACCTGGGTGATCTGCTACCGCACGATGACGTGTCCTTGTTGCTCGTTGATTGCTAACGGATTGATTGTTAACCTTGGCGCGGTGGCTTATTGAAACAGCCGCGCCAGTTCCGCGCCGGGTGAGGGCGCGCGCATGAAGGCCTCACCCACCAGATAGGCATACACCCCGGCGTCTTTCATGCGCTGCACATCGGCGGGCGCCAGAATGCCCGACTCGGTGACCACGATGCGGTCGTCGGGAATGCGCCCCAGCTGGCTCAGGGTGGTCTGCAGATCGACCTCAAAGGAGCGCAGATTGCGGTTGTTGATGCCGATCAGAGGGGTGCTCAGTTGCAACGCCACATCCAGCTCGTCGGCGTTGTGGCATTCGACCAGCACGCCCATGCCCAGCTCGTGGGCGATGGCTTCCATGTCGCGCATGGCGGCGAGCTCCAAGGCGTCGACGATGAGCAAAATCGCGTCGGCGCCCATGGCGCGGGCTTCGTACACCTGATACGGATCAACCAGAAAATCCTTGCGCAGCACTGGCAACCCGCAGGCCGCGCGCGCTTGCTGGAGATACTCGGGCGCGCCTTGGAAAAACGGACGGTCGGTGAGGACGGATAAACAGGCGGCGCCATGACGTTCATAGTCGGCGGCGATCTCGCCGGGCAGGAAGTTTTCGCGTATCACGCCTTTGGACGGGCTGGCTTTCTTGATTTCGGCGATCACGGCGCACTGTGGCGCCGTGTCACAGCGGCTGACTTTCGCGGAAATAGCCGCCACGAAGTCGCGGACGCCGCCCAGTTGCTCGGCATCGTTGCGTAGCGAACTCAGGGCACGGGCCGACTTGGCTGCCGCAACTTCCTCGCGTTTGACCGCGAGAATTTTTTCCAGAATATCGGCCGCCATCAGCTGAACTTCTTGGTGAATTGCACGAACTCATCGACCTTCTGACGCGCGGCGCCGGAAGCGATGGTGTCGCGGGCGAGGGCGATGCCGTCGCCGATCGAGGCGGCCTTGTTGGCGGTGTAGAGCGCCGTGCCAGCATTCAGCGTAACGATTTCACGCGCGGCACCCGGAGTGTTCGCCAGCGCGGCCAGTAGCATGGCTTTCGATTCATTCGCATCGGCCACGCGCAAACTGCGGTTCGACATCATCGCCAGTCCGTAGTCTTCGGGATG
>CAZFSH010000167.1:3958-6446 GCA_964521935.1 uncultured Propionivibrio sp. | reverse complement strand
GTCGTGTTGCGACTGCCGGCCACACCGACGACCGGAATGCGGCCGTCCTCACCTTCCGGAAACAAATGCGCCGCAATCACCTGCCCCACCGGCTGAGCCGTCCCGCCAGCCGGGCGCAAGTGCATGAGCAAGCCGGGGCCGGCGTTCACTTCAACAATCGCCCCGCCCTGCTCCTGCAAGGGCTTGGAAATGTCTTCGGCCACCAGATCGACACCGGCGATATCCAGCCCGACCACGCGTGTGGCCAAGGCCACCGCTTCCGCTACCGAGGGGTGCACCAGTTCGGTACAGTCGTAGGCCACATTGCCGTTGCGCTGAATCAGCACCGACTCGTCTTTTTTCGGCACGCTGGTAGCGCTGTGACCTTGCCGCTGGAGATCGAGGGCAATCACCGGATCGTTGCCGATTTCGAGGCGATTGAGCGGAAACTCTTCCGTCGTACCGCGCATTGGGTTGGTGTTGATCTGCAGATCAATGAGTTCCTGCACCGTATGCTGACCGTCGCCCGTGATGTAAGCCAGCTCACCGCGTGCGGCCGCCACCACCTTGCCGCCCACCGCCAAAATCCGATGCTCAATGCCGGGAATAAAGCGCTCGACCATCACCTCGCTGCCTTCTTTATCGGCCAAGGCAAAGGCAGCAAAAATATCTTCTTTTTTGCGTAAATCGAGCGTGATACCGCGTCCGTGATTGCCATCCACCGGCTTCACCGCAACGGGAAAACCGATGTCTTCGGCGGCTTCCCAGGCGTCCTCGGGTGACTCGACGATACGGCCTTCCGGCACGGGTACGCCGACCGAGCCCAAGAGCATCTTGGTCATGTCTTTATCGCTGGCAATGCTCTCGGCGATAGCTGAGGTCCGATCGGTCTCGGCCGTCCAGATACGGCGCTGCTTGACGCCATAGCCGAGCTGAACAAGATTGCCCCCATTCAGACTGATCCATGGAATCTTGCGTTCCACGGCGGCATCAACAATACAGCCAGTGCTCGGGCCAAAGCAATGACGATCGACCAGGTCGCTCAAGTGCTCGACCGCCTTGGGCAGATCAAAGGGCTGGTCATCGACCGCCGCCAGCAACAATTCGCGCGCGGTCGCCATCGCGGCGCGACCGACCACTTCGCTGCGCGTACGCACCGCCACCTTATAAACCGTGGTGTCACCGATTTGTCGAGCCTTGCCAAAGCCCACTTTGCTACCGGCCAGATTCTGCAGCTCAATGGTGACGTGTTCGAGGATGTGGCCCATCCAGGTACCCTCGTTGAGGCGGATTAAAAAGCCCCCCACTTCGCCAACGCCACAACGGTGTTCTTTCAGCCCGGGCAGAAAAGCCGTGAGGCGTTCGGTAAAGCCCGGGAGTTTGTTCGAGGGCAATTCCTCGAAAGCGCCAATGTCGACCCAGGCTTCGATCACCGGGCGATAGGTCCAGATATTAGGTCCGCGCAGGTAGTTGATACGCTGAAAAATAATGTCCCGAGGCTTCATGAGTGTCATGCACTTTCGTCAATCCGCACCGCTGCCCATAAGGCCAAGCCGCACGGCTATACTCCGCCGCACCCTTGCGGTCGGTATGTGATCAGATTACAACATCTCCACGCCCAGCAGGACGAACAAACGGGTCAACGAAACGTGCCAAACACACTCCTTGCCAACGCGCATTCTTCTCGCAACGACATGCTGACGCCCTCAGCGCCGCCTCTGCAAGGCGTGCTGGCCAGTAACGAATCTGTGCTCGCAGCCGTGCCGCTCGATCTGGACCTGAATCTGCATTTCGCCAGCAGCTGGCTGGTACTGACTGAAACGCGCTTGCTGGCCCAAACCGCTGGTCAGGAATGGCAAGCTTGGCCACTCGCGACGGTGGACGGTCTGCTACGCCTCGAGCACAGTGACAATGCTGGCGTTGGCACCCTGGAATTACTCTCCGTGGACAAGCGCTTGGCGCTATGGCGTTACACCTTGGCACAAAATTTAGCGGCCTTACGCCTGATTCGCCGCTTCGAGCAGCAAATCGAATCGCTGCGTACTGGCCAGCCGGCCGTCGAGGATGACGAAACGGTTTGCCCCAAGTGCAAAGGTCCGCTCAACCCTGACAGCGATGAGTGCCCGATCTGCACACGCGAAGAGCAAACGCCGCCGACAACCTGGACCTTGCTGCGCCTGTGGCGTTTCGCCAAGCCATACCAGGGTCAGTTGCTGCTCGGCTTTCTGCTCATGCTCGGCTCGACCGCCGCGACGCTGGTGCCCCCTTACCTGACCATGCCCTTGATGGACAAGGTGCTGATTCCGTTCCAGAACGGCGTCAAGATTGAAGCCTCGACGGTATCGCTCTATCTCGCCGGCCTGCTAGGTGCCGCACTCTTTTCCTGGCTGCTCTCCTGGGCGAAAACCTACATTCTGGCGCTGGTGTCGGAGCGCATCGCGGCCGATCTGCGCACGAACACCTACGACCACCTGCTCAAGCTGTCGCTGGAATATTTCGGCGGCAAGCG
>CAZFSH010000167.1:0-3858 GCA_964521935.1 uncultured Propionivibrio sp. | reverse complement strand
ACCAGCGTGCTGGCCGATACCATTCCCGGCATTCGCGTGGTCAAGGCTTTTGCCCAGGAAGAGCGTGAATCCAAGCGCTTCAAGGAAGCCAATCGGCACAACTTGCTGGTGAATGACCAGATCAACCGGACGTGGTCGTTGTTCTCACCCACCGTCGGCCTGCTCACGGAAATGGGCTTGTTGGTGGTGTGGGCCTTCGGTATTTGGCAGGTATCGCAGGGCGACATTACCGTCGGCGTGCTCACTGCCTTCCTCGCCTATATCGGGCGCTTTTACGGGCGCATCGACTCCATGAGCCGCATCGTCTCGGTGACGCAAAAAGCCGCCGCCGCGACCAAACGTATCTTCGACATTCTTGATCACGTCTCCAGCGTGCCGGAGCCACGCGAGCCGGTGCATATCAAGACCGTCAGCGGCGCTCTGTCCCTCGATGGCGTTGGCTTCCGCTATGGCACCCGCTCAGTCATCCGCAATCTCTCCTTCGATATCAAGCCCGGCGAAATGATTGGTTTGGTCGGGCATAGCGGTTCCGGCAAGAGCACGCTGGTGAACCTGATCTGTCGGTTTTATGACGTGACCGAAGGGGCGATTCGTGTGGATGGCGTGGATGTGCGCTCCATCCCGGTCGCGGAGTTCCGGCGCCACATCGGGCTGGTGCTGCAGGAACCCTTCCTCTTCGTCGGCACCATTGCCGACAACATCGCCTACGGCAAGCCGGATGCCACCCGTGCCGAGATCGTCGCGGCGGCGCGTGCCGCCCATGCGCACGAGTTCATCTTGCGTCTGCCCCACGGTTACGACTCACTGGTGGGCGAGCGTGGCCAGGGCTTATCTGGCGGCGAACGTCAGCGAATTTCGATCGCCCGTGCCTTGCTGATAGACCCGAAACTGTTGATCCTGGATGAAGCGACCTCATCGGTCGACACCGAAACAGAAAAAGAAATTCAGAAAGCCCTCGACAATCTGGTGGCCGGCCGCACAACCATCGCCATTGCGCACCGCCTGTCAACGCTGCGCAAAGCCGACCGCTTGGTGGTGATGGATCGCGGCGTAATCGTAGAAGTGGGTAACCATGACGAACTGATGGCGCGCGAAGGCCACTACTATCGCCTCTATCAAGCGCAGGCACGCAATGCCGAAGGTGAGGGAGTGCTCCATGACTAAAGCATTGAACGTGTCACGCAACCACTTTGGCCATTTGGTCCTGGTGGACGAACACGGTGTTTCCCACGAAGGCATTACCCCCGTACGCGCCTTTCCGATTGCGGCTCCTGACGAGGGCTTGTCGCTAGTCAGTCGCGAAGGGCACGAACTGGCCTGGATCGAGCGATTGGATCAGCTCTCCAGCGCACAGCGCACACTGATCGAGGAAGAGCTGGCGGCCCGCGAGTTCATGCCCGTCATCGAACAGCTGGAAAAGGTATCCAGCTTCGCCACCCCCAGCACATGGTCAGTGCGTACCGATCGCGGGCGCAGTGAATTTGTCTTGCGCGGTGAAGAGGATATCCGCCAGCTTGGCGGCGGCGCACTGCTCATCGCAGACAGCCACGGTATACAGTTCATGATCAAGGATATCGGCCAACTCGATAAGCACAGCCGCAAATTGCTCGACCGCTTTTTGTAAAAGTCAGTCGCTGTGGCACGGCGCTACGCCTTCGACAGCGCAGGAATTTCGGCAACCAAGATGGCGCCGATGATGATCACCAGCCAGGACGCATAAATCCACGACAAAAACACCGGGATCGCCGAGAAGCTGCCATACAGCACCGCATAAGAACTGAACTTGGTGACGTAGTTGGCAAAGAGCACCTGCATGCCGGAGAAGCCAGCGGCGGCAATAACCCCACCGATCAATGCGTGATGCATCGCGACGTAGCGATTAGGCACTCGCCAATACAGGGCGCCAAAAAGTAGCGCCGTCAGGGCAAACGGTACGCCCTTATTGACGAACAAGGTCATCCACGCCGGCTCATCCAGCCAGCCGAGGGAAACGGTCGTAATAAAGGTCGTTGCCGCCAGGCTGCCACCGAACACCAAGGGCCCAAGCACCATGGCCAGCAAATGCACAATAGCGCGGCGCGCGACGTGACGATTGGTGCGCACGCGCCAGATCTCATTGAACGCCCGTTCGATGGTGAACATCTGAATCAGTGCCGTAGCCCCCAGAAGCAGCACGCCCGCCAGGGTGATTCGGTCAATCCGGCCGGCAAAAAGCCCCAGGTATTTGGCAATGACCACGCCCGATTTTTGTGGCAACAGATTGCCCAGCAGAAACTTACGGATCGCTTCTTCAATCCCGGAACCAAACGGCAGAAAATGCAGCAGCCCGGCGGCCACGGCGATCATCGGCACCAGCCCGAGCAGGGTTGCAAAGGAGAGGGCCGCGACCGTTTGCGCATAGCTTTCTTTTTCAAAGCGTTGCGCGATACGGAGACACAGGCGAAAAGGAGCAAGTAGCCACATATAATCTGCCGCCATGTTAACGGAGTTTCGCCATGCCTCAGGCACATGAAATACTGGTGCTTTACTACAGCCGGCATGGTTCGGTTGCCGCACTGGCTCGTCAGATAGCGCTTGGCATTGATCAGGTTGCCGGCGTTTCCGCCCGCGTGCGCACGGTGCCGCAGGTATCCAGCAGCTGCGAAGCCACCACTCCCGCAGTCCCGGATAGCGGCCCCCCTTATGTGGAATTGAGCGATCTGGAGGAATGTATCGGCCTTGCGCTAGGAAGCCCCGTGCGCTTTGGCAATATGGCCGCCCCGCTAAAATATTTCATCGATGGCACCAGCCCGCAATGGTTGAGCGGTGCGCTGGCGGGGAAACCCGCCGCCGTGTTTAGTTCTTCCAGCAGTTTGCATGGCGGACAAGAGTCCACACTCTTGAGCATGATGCTGCCCCTGCTTCATCACGGCATGCTGATTACCGGCATCCCGTTTACCGAACCGCTGTTGTCGAGTACCCAATCAGGCGGCACCCCATACGGCGCAACGCACGTCAGCGGTACGCGTGGCCAGATCAGCCTGACCGCCGAGGAGTCCTCACTGGCTAGTGCACTGGGCAAGCGCCTTGCCGAAACCGCCCTAAAACTGCAACGCTCATGAAACTCGCCAACCGTTTGTCCGTTATTAGCCTGATTGCGCTAATCCTGTTTTGTCTGGCGTGGGAACTGTGGCTGGCGCCCTTGCGACCGGGCGGATCGATGCTGGCGCTGAAAACCTTGCCACTATTGCTGCCGCTTTTCGGCCTGTTGCACGAAAAACGCTACACCCACCAGTGGGTCAGCCTGTTTTCGCTGCTTTATCTCGCCGAAGGATGCGTCCGTATCGGCTCCGACCCCATTGGCCAACGCTGGGCTGCAGGGGTCGAGATTGGCTTGGCATTGCTACTGTTTGTCAGCTGTGTAGCCTATGCAAAATTAAGCGCTAAGCCACCCTTACCCAACCCCGCCCCCGCTATCACTACAACTGCGGATTGATCCGTTCGCCACGTGAATGCAGCTTGTTAAGGGCATTCAGGTAAGCCTTAGCGGAGGCAACGACGATATCGGTATCCGCGCCAAGACCATTCACCACACGCCCCTCTTTCGCCAAGCGCACCGTCACTTCGCCTTGCGCATCGGTGCCTGTGGTGATGGCATTCACCGAATACAGCAATAGCTCGGCACCACTCTGGGCAAGCGTTTCGATGGCCTTGAATGCCGCGTCAACCGGGCCACTGCCACTCGATTCCGCGCGTTGCTCGACACCGTCCGCCGACAGGGTAATTTTTGCCAAGGGCAACTCACCGGTTTCCGAGTGAAACAGCGAGGACACCAGCTTGTAATGCTCAACATCAAGAGCAATGGATTCTTCGCTCATC
>CAZFSH010000166.1:0-6504 GCA_964521935.1 uncultured Propionivibrio sp. | reverse complement strand
GGTCAGCATCAAGGCGATCAATCGACACGGGAAGCCGGTTTTCCGCTTGCTCGGTGCGTGTGGCGCTGACAACGATACGGGTAATGTCATCGTCGGCGCTCGCTATGTCATAACCGAATGCCCCCATCAGGGCTAGCGTCAGCCCGCAGAGCCCATGCGTCGGAACGCGAAGGCGTGAGCGGGTCATGCTGACGGCGTAGATACCGATGCCGGAGCGGCGCTAACGGCCACCAAGACCGCGATGACATCCGCATAGCCAGCCGCGCGTGCTTGATCAAGCGCCGTACCAGCCGGCCCGACACTATGCGGGTTGGCACCAGCGCGAAGCAGTTCATAAACCAAGCGCGAATTTCCCGTTTTGACCGCCTGCATCAGAACCGTTTCGCCGGCTTCATTAGGCAGGTCGAGATTGAAATCAATGTCAAGAATCGCCCTTACGCGCAAGAGTTGCTGCTTGGCAACGGCCTGAAATAGGGCATGCAGGGCATCAGGATTACTGCGCCGGGTTTTCACCCCCAAACCAGTCGGCATAAAGTTACCCAAATAATTGAGTGATGAGCCCACGACCATGCAAGCCAGCGCAATAAGCAGCGGCACACGATCTATGCCCAGCGTTTGCGCCCAGTGCTCGGGAAGATTGGCGCCGATAACCAACAAGACATACAGCAAAAAAAAGAAGAAACGCACATAGAGAAACAGCGCCAAAACAATCAATATGCCCAGTGAAGCCAGAGCAATTTCACGGTCGATACCGATATCGCCCAATAGATGGTGGGGGATGTTGGCAATGACCACCAGCAGCGATACCAGGCTGACTAGGAAGCGTTCGCGAAATTTAGGGCTGCTTTGACCGGTGTTTTGCGCGCTTACTTCATCCGGAGGCAGGGGATCGCTGGCGTTGGCGGGGGGTGTCAGATCACTCATGATGGTGGCTAATTTAGCGGAAATGTAGCGCCCGCTGTCATAATCTCAGCGATGAGTACCCCCACAAACAGTGATTTCATGCGCTTGGCGCTGGATCTTGCCCGCGAAGCCGCCGCAGCAGGCGAAGTGCCTGTCGGTGCCTTGGTGGTGCGTGATGGGGAAATTGTCGGTCGCGGCTTCAATCGGCCCATTCTCACCCATGACCCGACGGCCCACGCCGAAGTCGTGGCACTGCGTGATGCCGCCCAGCGGCTGGGCAATTATCGTCTGCCCGGCTGCCTCTTGTATGTGACCTTGGAACCCTGCGTCATGTGTACTGGCGCCATTTTGCACAGCCGCATTCAGCGGGTGATTTATGGCGCCCGTGATCCCAAAACCGGCGCACATGGCAGCGTGATCGATCTGTTCGCCGAGCCGCGACTAAATCACCATGCGGATGTCCTCGGTGGCGTTCTGGCTGAGGAGTGTGGTGCCATGCTGTCTGGATTTTTTGCGGCACGCCGGCAACGCACGGCATTGGCTTGAGAGCACCTTATGCGTATTACGATCAGCATTCCGGCCCAAACCCTGCAACTCTTTACCGATAGCGGTAGCGTGTTGGCGAGTTATCGGGTGTCGACTGCGAAAAACGGTCCGGGCGAAACCCGCGGCAGCTACTGTACGCCGCGCGGCCGGCACATTATCCGCGCCAAGATTGGTGAGGGTGCGCTACCCAATACGGTGTTCAAGGCCCGTCGGCCGACCGGTGAAATCTGGTCACCCGTGCTCGCCGAGCAGTACCCCGGCCGAGACTGGATGCTCACCCGCCTGTTGTGGCTCTCGGGTAAGCAACCGGGGTTCAATCGACTGGGCGATGTGGATACCATGCGGCGCTATGTCTATATTCATGGCAGCCCTGATAGTGCCGAGATGGGCAAACCGGGGTCAATTGGCTGCGTGCGCATGCACAACGCCGACCTGATTGAGTTGTTTGACCAGGTTCCTGTTTACACGCGGGTGGATATTGACGATTTTTCCGTCCGCACCGGAAGCTGGGATGAATTGAAAGCACTGGCCACACCCATTCGTACGACGGTTTTTGTGGGCGAGCAGGGCGTACCGGCAGAGATTGAGCTCGATGACATGGATGCCGTTTGTCTGCACGCCCTTGCCATTGACGGTCAAGGCCAGGCTATTGGCACCGGGCGCCTGTTGCCCGACGGGCACATTGGCCGCATGGCTGTCAGCCGTGAGCATCGCTCATGGGGTGTCGGGCGGGCGCTGTTGCACACCCTGCTGGAATCCGCCAAACAACGCGGCATGGACGAACTGCGTCTGAACGCCCAAACGCACGCCGCCGGTTTTTACCGAAACTTCGGTTTTACCAACGAAGGCACTGAATTCATGGAAGCGGGGATACCGCACCAAGCCATGGTTCGGTACCACCATTCCTAGCCACATCAGCTAAATCAACCAAAGGACCACACATGAGCGTCGATGTCGCCGCTGTACTGGATAGCCTCGCCAACGTCCCTGTTCTGGACGAGGCCGCCTTGCGCGAAATCACCGAGGCCGCCGGCATGACGCCTATGGAACTCGTGGATATGTTTCTCGAAGACACCGCCATGAACCTTGACGCGATGCAGATTGCGCTGACCCAAGGCGATCGCGAGTCGCTCAACCGGGCGGCCCACACCATGAAGTCATCGGCGGGAAATGTCGGGGCCCAGCGCTTTGCCTGCATTGCCAAAGCCATTGAAATGGCGACCAAGCAAACCGTAGCGAGTGACGCCGCGCCACTGCTGACACATTTGGTGAATGCCTTCTCCGAATTTAACGTGCATGTGACACAGCACGCTGCTGAACTCTCTAGCTAAGGCTCACTAAGCGTAATTGAGGCTAATGAAGGTTAATTGATGTCCATGATTCTTGTTACCGGCGGTTGTGGTTATATCGGCTCGCACGCCTGCGTTGCCTTGGCTAATGCCGGGTACGAGGTCGTCATCCTCGACAACCTGTGCAACAGTGACCGCAGTGTCATTGACCGGCTGGCTACCCTGTGTAAAAAGCGCCCCGAATTTGTCGAAGCGGACATTCGCGATGCACAAGCGCTTGGGTCATTATTTAGTCGGTTCGATATTGCTGCCGTGATGCACTTTGCCGGCCTGAAAGCGGTGGGCGAGTCCGTTGAAAAACCACTGGCGTATTACGACAACAATATTCACGGCACGCTTCAGTTACTAGCCGCAATGCGCCAAGCGGCGGTAAAGACGCTCGTTTTTTCTTCCTCGGCCACAGTCTATGGCGACCCGGCCAGTGTGCCGATTCGTGAAGACTTTCCGCGCTCGGCTACCAACCCTTATGGGCGCAGCAAGTTGATCATCGAAGACATCCTCGCGGATGTGTATCAATCTGATCCGGCTTGGCGCATTGCGCGCTTACGCTACTTCAACCCTATTGGTGCGCATGAATCCGGGCTGATTGGTGAAACGCCGGCGGGCATACCGAACAACCTGATGCCCTACATTGCGCAAGTCGCTGCCGGCCAGCGTGAGTTTTTGAACGTGTGGGGGAACGATTACCCTACACCGGATGGCACCGGTGTTCGTGATTACATTCATGTGATGGATTTAGTCGAGGGGCACCTTGCCGCCTTAACCTGCCTCGCTGAGCAAGAGGGCATGCTGACGCTCAACCTCGGCACGGGACAGGGCTATTCTGTTTTGCAGTTGATTGACGCATTTGCCAGCGCCAGCGGTCGGCCCATTCCCTACAAAATCGGTCCACGACGGACAGGCGACGTTGCCCAAAGTTGGGCCGATCCAGCAGCCGCTCGCCGCCAATTGGGTTGGAGCGCGCAGCGTACGCTAGCAATGATGTGCGCCGATACTTGGCGTTGGCAATCCACCGGGGCCACATTCACTGGCGCTCAAGTTACTCCCGCCCAACTCACTGGCACGGACAATTCATAGCTTTCATTCCCCATAGTTTTTTCCTGACTTTCGCATTACCTCAATACTCTCGCGTGGAGACTTGCATGACAACGATGGTTCAACCTGTGATCTTATGTGGTGGCTCGGGCACGCGCCTGTGGCCGCTTTCGCGAGCCGGGTTTCCCAAACAGTTTCTTTGTCTGACTGGCGAAGACAGCTTGTTTCAGCAAGCCGCGCAACGACTCGCTGCTCTGGGCAAACAGGATATTTCTGTGTTGCCGCCCTACATCGTCAGTGGCGAAGAACACCGTTTTCTGGCGCTGGAGCAACTACGCGAAATCGCTATTCCGGTCGGCGCAACGCTCCTTGAGCCGGTTGGCCGCAATACCGCGCCAGCGCTCACCTTAGCCGCGCTCGCCGCCCTGGAAAAAGGGAGCGACCCGGTATTGGTGGTCACCCCGGCGGATCAAACCATTGCCGATAAATCCGCGTTTACCCACGCCATGCAGCAGGCGATTCATGAAGCCGAGCAGGGCAGCATCGTTATTTTGGGAATCCGTCCTGACCGACCCGAAACGGGTTATGGCTATATTCAAACGGAAGCTAGCGCTGGGCCAAGCGGTTCAGTAGCCGCCAATAACCCGGCTGCAGAAAACTCAGTCTCTGTGGTACGGCGCTTTGTCGAAAAGCCTGACATCACTACCGCGCAGCAATACCTTGCCGAGGGCGGCTATTACTGGAACGCCGGCATGTTTGTGCTCAAAGCCTCTGTCTGGATCGCTGCATTGGAACGCTTTCGCCCAGATATTGCGCAAGCCACACATCGTGCGTGGGACAAACGCACCACCGACGCCGACACCTCAGCCAACTTTGTTCGGCCAGGAAAAGATGAATTTATCGCCATCCCGGCCGACTCCATCGACTATGCCGTGATGGAGCACTGCCCCGGCAGTGACGTGGCCATCAAAATGGTGCCACTTGATGCCGGTTGGTCAGACCTCGGTGCCTGGGACGCCGTCTGGCAAGTGCTGCCCAAAGACGCACAAGGTAACGCACACATCGGCGATGTGCTCACTACCGACAGCCGTGACACTTTGGTACAAGCCACCAGCCGCCTGGTGAGTTTGGTTGGCGTATCAAACCTTGTCGTCATCGAAACGCCTGATGCGGTATTGGTTGCTGACCGCTCACGCAGCCAAGAGGTCAAACAAATTGTCGCCCAGTTGCAGGCGCAGGGCAGGGAGGAACATACCCTGCACCGCAAGGTGCATCGCCCGTGGGGGTGGTACGACAGCATTGACGAAGGCAATCGCTTCAAGGTCAAGCGGATTCAAGTCAAACCCAAAGCCAGCCTGAGCTTGCAAAAGCACCATCACCGCGCGGAACACTGGATTGTTGTCAAAGGCACCGCCGAAATCACCAACGGAGATACAACTATTCTGCTCACCGAGAATCAATCGACCTATATCCCCCTTGGCCAAACGCACCGCCTCGCCAACCCCGGCACTATTCCGCTGGAAATTATCGAGGTGCAATCCGGCAGCTATTTGGGCGAAGATGACATTGTGCGATTTCAAGACAACTACGGCCGGAGTCAGTAATTGACCATTGAAAAAACCTCAAAAATCTACATCGCCGGCCATCGCGGTATGGTGGGGGCGGCCATCGTGCGCCGTTTGCAGGCAGCCGGTTACACCAATCTGATTACCCGCACGCGGCAAGAACTTGACCTGCTCGACCAGCGTGCAACGTTTGATTTTCTCCTTGCCGAACAGCCTGACTATATTTTTATGGCCGCCGCGCGGGTTGGAGGCATTCACGCCAACAACACCTATCGCGCAGATTTCATCTACGAAAATCTCACCATCCAGAACAACCTTATTTACGGTGCGCTGAAGGCCGGCGTCAAGGATATGTGCTTCCTCGGCTCCAGTTGTATCTACCCGCGTGACTGCCCGCAGCCCATTCATGAGGACTACCTGCTCACCGGCCCGCTCGAACCAACCAACGAACCCTACGCCATCGCCAAAATCGCCGGCATCAAGCTCTGCGAAAGCTGCAACCGTCAATACGGCACGCGCTTTGTCAGCGTCATGCCCACCAACCTGTATGGCCCCAACGACAACTACGACCTCGCCAATAGCCACGTTCTTCCTGCCTTGATTCGCAAAGCGCACGAAGCCAAGCAGCGCGGCGACGCAGAGTACATCGTCTGGGGCACGGGTACGCCGAAGCGCGAGTTTCTTTACGTCGACGATATGGCCGACGCTTGCGTCTTCCTCATGGAAAACAACATCCATGATGGCATCTATAACGTTGGCACCGGCACTGATATCACAATTCGTGAACTCGCTGAAACCGTCATGAGCGTTATTGGCTTTACCGGAAAAATCATCTTCGATAGCAGCAAGCCTGACGGAACGCCCCGCAAGCTGCTTGATGTGTCACGTATGAAACAGCTGGGTTGGCTAGCCAAGACGGAGTTGCGCGCAGGCATTGAGCAAGCCTATGCAAACTTCTTGGCGTCGGTAAGCCCGAATTGATCGCTAGCTGAAAACCAATCTACCAAAAGCGGTAAAGACAAAAATGAAACCCGATACAACTACCAACACCTCAACGCCAGCAAAGGTAGCCTTGATCACCGGCGTGACCGGCCAAGACGGCTCTT
>CAZFSH010000165.1:1674-6524 GCA_964521935.1 uncultured Propionivibrio sp. | reverse complement strand
GCTCGTGCTAGAGCTCGCCAAAGAGCGCGAGGAAAAGTCAGTCGCTGTGATACGGCATACCCGGCTGGAGGCGGAACTGCAGGGCGAGCGGGCGCGCTTTGCCGAGCGTCAGGCGGCACTGGAAGAGGCACGCATCAGCTTTGCTGACGCGTTCAAGGCGCTGTCGGCCGAAGCCCTCTCGCGCAACAACCAGTCCTTTCTCGATTTAGCCAAAACCGCGCTGGAGACCCAGCAAGCTGCGGCTAAAAATGAACTGGAAAAGCGCCAGCAAGCCATCGGCGAACTGGTTGCGCCAGTGAAGCTGACGCTGGAAAAATTCGAGCAGCAAATGCAGGGCTTGGAGAAGTCGCGCGTCGACGCTTATGCCACGCTCACCGAGCAAGTACGTAGCCTTGCTGACGCGCAAACCCAGCTTCGCACTGACACCGGTAATTTGGTCAAGGCCTTGCGCGCCCCGCAAACACGCGGGCGCTGGGGCGAGTTGCAACTCAAGCGTGTGGTCGAGATGGCCGGCATGATTGATCATTGCGATTTTTTCGAGCAGGAAAACACCACCACCGACGAGGGTCGTTTACGCCCCGATCTGATTGTGCGCTTGCCCGGCGGGAAGAATATTGTCGTCGATGCCAAGGCACCGCTCGCCGCCTATCTGGAAGCGCTGGAAACCGAGGACCCGGATGCCAAGCGCCGGCATTTGCTCGACCACGCACGGCAAGTGCGCGACCATCTGGTCAAGCTTGGGCGCAAGGCGTATTGGGAACAATTTCAACCCTCGCCCGACTTTGTCGTGCTTTTCCTACCCGGTGAAACCTTTTATTCGGCGGCCCTGGAGGCTGACCCGACACTGATCGAGCAGGGCGTTGAGCAACGCGTCATTCTCGCCACACCCACCACCCTCATCGCGCTGTTGCGCGCCGTGGCGTATGGCTGGACGCAAGAAGCATTGACCGAAAACGCCGAGAAAATCAGCGATCTGGGTCGTGAGTTGTACGAGCGCCTGGGAACCTTGGCCGATCACTGGGCCGGCGTAGGTAAGAATCTCAATGACGCGGTTTCCGCCTACAACAAATCGGTCGCCTCACTGGAAAGCCGTGTGCTGGTGTCGGCACGCAAGTTTCGCGAGTTGAAAGTCTCCAACGAAGGTAAGGAAATTCGCGATCTCTCGCCCATTGAAAGCCAGACACGCCTGGTGCAAGCGGCAGAACTATTGCCTCGTACTGCAGAAGGGCGTGAAGAAAATTTATCTGGACAAAAGCCCAGTATCACGCCATGAGCCTGCGGCCGTTCAAGCTGCGTGCCATCACTCACCAACTTGATGGAGCTATTCATGGCACGATTACTTTCCCGCGCGGTACTGCGCAATGAGCGTTACACGGCCGAGTTCGCCGACATGCTGGTATTTGCTTCAACGACCTGTTTCTGTGCCATGGGCGCCCTGATGTTGCCTTTGGTTGGCTAAGGACTAAGGGCCCCGCAAGTCATGAATCTCGCATCGTCTTATCCCGAACTGACACTGGCCGATATGGCCGGCGGCACGGAAACGTTGATCCTGTGCCCGACGGCACGTCTGGCCGGCGCTGTGCGTCAGGCACATGGTGAGATTCAGATGCGGCGTGGCTTGAGCACATGGCAGCCGCTCAACGGCGCGACCATCGCTCAGTGGCTTGATCACCTGTGCTCGGCCGCACTCCTGCGTGGCGAAATTCCCGCTGCGGCAGTGCCCGGGCATTTTCTGACGCGCCCGCAAGAGCGTTGCTTATGGGAGCGTGCCTTGGCGGAGGATGCCGCCATGGATGTGACTGCCGATGCCAGTTCGGCTACCGAGTTGCTTGATCGGGAAGGCCTGGCGCAGGCGGCGATGGAGGCGCAACAACTGGCGCACGTTTGGCGCATTAGCGTGCCCGATGCCTGGCAAAGTGAGGAATATCGGGCGTTTGTGCGTTGGCGGGAACGCCTCGCCAGTTTTACCCAGACTAACAACTGGACGACGGCGGCCGCCGCGCTCGACTGGCGCATTGCCTGTTTGGCGCGCGGGCTGTCCGGTTTGCCCAAGCGCGTCGGCCTAAGTGGTTTTGTGAGCGCTGACCCCGTCCTCGACCAGCTATTGAAAATTCTGGATGATCGTGGCGTCGAGATCGTGCGTGTTGTGTTGGCGGCCGAGCCAGCGGGCAATGTCGCCAATAGCCCATCTCACAACGCGTTTCAACAACCCTGTGCTGACGCTGAGACGGAATGTCGTGCCGCCGCCCAGTGGGCACGCGACCATCTGCGCACCAATCCGCAGGCACGTTTGCGCATTGCGGTAGCGGATTGGACGCAACGTCGCCCGCATCTGGAGGCGGCTTTGGATGAGGCACTGCATCCTGACGCCATTGGTGCGAACTGGGCGCTGCCAGAGAAACAGTGGGCGGCAATTAACGGCGTAGCCTTAGCTGACCAGTATTTGGTGACGACAGCGCTGCGTCTGTTGCAACTGGCGGTGCGACCGGACGCGGTCGTGTTTAGCGATTTGGGCGAATTGCTGTGCGGCAGTGGCTGGTCTGCTGACCTCACCGAAGCCGATGCGCGCGCGCAGTGCGAGGTGGCGCTGCGCGATCGGGTGGCACCGGAAACCACTCTCGACATTGTGCGCCGTGCCACAGCGGCTGACTTTTCCGCGGCCTTGCCACACTTATCCCGTCATCTTGAAACACTGGCTATACGCTTGCGCCATCAGCCTGCACGCCAAATGCCCGGTGTCTGGGGGCAATGCTTTGTTGATTTGCTGGACGCCGTTTCCTGGCCCGGCGAGCGGCAGCTCTTACCGTTGGAACACGTCGCCTGCGATACGCTGCGCGAAATGCTGGCTGGCTTGCGCACACTCGACAACATTGTCGGCCGTGTTGATGCGGCGTCTGCCTTGCGTTTGGTCCGCCAGCTACTGCGCGATCAAACCATACGACCACCACGTCACACGCGCCCGGCGGTCGAAATCGGCGCTCTGGACGACGCGCTGGCGACACCCGTTGATGGTCTGTGGTTGATGGGCATGAATGAGGGCGCATGGCCACCAGGGGCACGGCCCAACCCCTTGCTGCCAGCCTCCCGCCAACGCGCGGCTGGCGTGCCGGCGGCCTGCCCCGAACGCTTGGCAGCGCAAGCGCAGACTTTGCAAGCGCTCTGGTGCAGTCAGGCGCATGAGGTGGTGTTTTCCTGGGCGCAGCGCGAGGGCGAACGGGCCTTGCGGGCTAGCCCTCTAATTGCCGGCTTACCGGAGCGGTCGCCGGATAGCGCTATGGATGCAGGTCAGCTTTCCACCAGCGCTCAGGTTCTTGATCAAGGGCTCGATCAACAGTTCGCTCAACAGTTCGCTCAACAGTTCGCTCAACAGCTCGAGCAACTGCATGATGCTTTGGCACCCCCCATGGAAGCGGCAGAGCGGCAGCGTGTGCGTGGTGGCACGGCCCTGTTACAAGCGCAAGCTGTCTGCCCGGCGTGGGGCTTTTATCACTATCGGCTGGGTGCGGTAGCCTTGCCCGTTCCGATAGTGGGGCTTGATCCACGTGTGCGCGGTGGTTTGTTGCACGCCGCGCTGGAGGCCTTCTGGCAGGGGCGTGGTTTGGTTGATCTGCTGGCGATGTCTCCAGCGATGCGCGATGCCGAGATTGCCCGCGCAGTCGACCTCGCCCTGTGCGAACAGCTTGACAAGCAGGCGACCATGCAAGCCAACATGCAAACCGGGGCGCTGCCGCCACGACTGGCCGCACTGGAACGGCGTCGTTTGTGTGCCGTGCTGGCAAGCTGGCTTGATGTGGAAGCGCAGCGCGCCGATTTCACCGTGCTCGCGTGCGAAGCGCACCATGATTTGACTATCGCTGGCTTGCCCGTGCACGTGATCGTTGATCGAGTTGATCAGCTAGGCGATGGGCGGCTCGTGGTGCTCGACTACAAAAGCGGTCGCAGTGCCTCGGCGGATAGCTGGGCTGATGCACGTTTGGTCGAGCCGCAATTGCCGATTTATGCCGCACTTGCCTTTCCTGATCGCGATGTCGCAGCCATTGCCTTGGCGCGGGTGATCAGTGATGAGCCGGGCTTTGTCGGCGTGGCGGAAGATGCAGCCCTGTTGCCCGGTGTCAAGGCGCTCGCCGAACAAGAGCGCCGTTACACAGCGGCTGACTTTCCGGACTGGCCATCGCTGCGTCAGCGCTGGGCGGAGCGTATCGAATTACTGGCTGATGAAATAGTTTCCGGCATCGCCGCGGTAGTGGTGGATGACGACAAACAACTGGCTTACTGCCCGGTAAAACCCTTACTACGCTTGGCTGAGCGCCGCACCTTGTTTGATCAGGAGGGCGTGTGATGGAGCCGATCAGCCATTCGGTCATGGCGTCCTTACTCGCGCAGGATGACGCCAACCGCACGCGGGCGCTGGAACTCCGCTCATTCATTGTCGAGGCGCCAGCTGGCGCTGGCAAGACCGAGTTATTGACGCAGCGTTATCTGCGTTTGCTGGCAACAGTGGCGGAGCCCGAAGAAATCATCGCCATCACCTTTACCAACAAAGCGGCGGGCGAGATGCGTGAACGCATCATGCACAGTCTGGCTGTTGCGCGTGGTGGCGTGACGCCGGAGGCGGCGCATAAGCGCATTACCTTTGATCTGGCACGCGCGGCATTGGCGCACGCTGACGCGCTGGACTGGCAGTTGGAACAGCAACCGGGACGTTTGCGCCTGACCACCATTGATGCCCTCTGCGCCAGCCTTGCCCGGCAAATGCCCTTGCTATCGCGCTTCGGCACCCAGCCGGCCGTAGCGGATGACACGCGCCGGCATTACGACGAAGCCGCTCGCCGGACGTTGGCACATTTGTA
>CAZFSH010000165.1:0-1574 GCA_964521935.1 uncultured Propionivibrio sp. | reverse complement strand
ATGACACGCGCCGGCATTACGACGAAGCCGCTCGCCGGACGTTGGCACATTTGTATGGCGCGCCGGCAGCCGATGCGTCGGCTGATGCCGTGGCTATGGCGCTCGCGCATCTGGATAACGATACCGGCCGCTTCACGCGTCTGCTCTCTGACATGCTGGCGCGGCGTGAGCAGTGGCAAGACATTGGTGAACTGGATCATCCGGAGTCGGCCATTTTTGAGGCCTTGCAGGCCATGATCTCGGCCGAGTTGCAGCAAGTTGCCGAACAACTCGATGGACGTTGGCAAATCAGTTTGATGCCTCTGGCGCGCTTTGCCACGAGCAACTTAGCGGGCAATTCTGTGGGGGATGAGCGGCGTAAGGAGTTGCATGCGCTGCATGACTGGGTCGAGCCTCTGATCGCTGACCAAGCCGACCTGGCTGGTTGGCGTGCCGTGGCAGACTTGCTCTTGACGCAAGGGGGTGACCGACGTAAACGCCTGACCAAAAACGAGGGCTTCCCGGCTGAAGACAAGGCGCGCAAAGCGTCCATGCTGGAACTGATCGAGGCGCTGAGCGAACGTCAGGTAAACGCGCTGCGACGAGTGCGCGAGCTACCGGACATTGATCATGCCGACGATGCCATGGTTCGCGTATTGGTGAGGGTGCTGAAGTTGGCAGCGGCTGAGTTGTGGCTGGTTTTTCGCGAGCGCGGGGAAGTCGACTTTACCGAACTGGCGATGCGCGCCATTTCGGCGCTTGGCGACTTTGGTGGTCCCGATGGCAGTGCGCCCAGCGATCTGGCCTTGCGCCTGGACTATCAAATACGCCATTTGCTTGTCGATGAGTTTCAAGATACCAGTCCGGCGCAAATCGCTTTGCTGGAACGTCTCACCGCCGGTTGGCAAGCGGGTGACGGCCGGACATTGTTTTTGGTCGGTGATCCGATGCAGTCGATTTACCGCTTTCGCAAAGCCGACGTCGGGCTGTTTTTACGCGTGGTGGAGCGGGGGATTGGTGGCCTGGCACTGGAGTCATTGCGCCTGTCGAGGAACAATCGCTCTGATCCCGCCGTGGTGGCATGGATCAACCGTCATTTTCCGCGGCTATTCCCGCCGGCGGATGAGCCGCTGGCTGGCGAGATTCGCTATCGCGAGTTTGTCGCGACGCGCCCCGAAAGCGATCAGGCGGGCGTTAACGTGCATGCCTTGATTTCGCAGACCGAGGACGATAAAGCTAGCGTGCAAGCGGCAGAAGCGGCGCGGATTATCGCGATCATCAGTGCCGAGTGGCAGCAAGACCCGACGCGCCAGATTGCCGTGTTGGTGCGCGCACGCGATCATTTGCACGCCTTGGTGGCGGCCTTGCGTCGTCATCCTGCTGGCTGGCGTTTTTCGGCGGTGGACGTCGAGCCATTGCTCGGTCGCCAAAGTGTGCAGGATTTGCTTTCATTAACCCACGCCCTCCATCATCGTGGTGACCGCGTGCATTGGCTCGCGGTTTTGCGTGCGCCCTGGTGCGGCCTGACGCTGGCTGATTTGCACGCGTTGGCGGCTGATGATCACGAAAGCACTATCTGGGCACTGATGAATCAG
>CAZFSH010000164.1:0-6546 GCA_964521935.1 uncultured Propionivibrio sp. | reverse complement strand
CGCTCCCGTTTGGCCGATCACGCCGGCGAAGTGCTGTAAAACTACTGTTGTGGGATGGCTTGCGCCGTCCCACAGCGACTGACTTTTCAACCCACGCAATCAATCAATAACTGTTGGTGTAACCGCTGCTATTGGCGTGATTCGCAAACTTGGTGTATTCACCGAGGAAGCTCAAGCGTACGGTGCCGGTCGGGCCGTTACGATGCTTGCCAACGATGGCCTCAGCCGTGCCTTTGTCCTGCGTGTCAGGTTTATAGTAATCCTCACGGTACATCATGATGATGATGTCGGCATCCTGCTCAATAGCGCCGGATTCACGTAAGTCACTCATCAAGGGCCGTTTGTCGTTGCGCTCTTCCACCTTACGCGACAGCTGCGACAGGGCGATGATGGGCACTTGCAATTCCTTGGCCAGTGACTTGATAGCACGGGAAATTTCCGACAATTCCGTCGCGCGATTTTCCACTTGCCGTCCACTCGACATCAACTGCAAGTAGTCAATCACGATCAGCCCGAGCTTGCCACACTGGCGGTGCAAGCGTCGCGCACGGGCACGCAAATCGGTCGGGCTGATGGCGCCGGTTTCATCAATGTGAATCGGCGCCTCGTGCAGCTTGCCCAGCGCCATGGTCAGCCGCTCCCAATCTTCATCAGTAAGACGGCCCGTACGCAAACGCGTCTGATCAATGCGACCCACTGACGAAAGAAAACGCGTGGCCAACTGTGGCCCCGACATTTCCAAACTAAAAATCGCCACAGGCAAGCCCATATCGACCCCCACGTGCTCGGCAATATTGAGCGCAAAGGCCGTCTTACCCATGGAAGGGCGACCGGCTACAACAATCATGTCGCCCGGCTGCAAGCCTGACGTCATTTTGTCGAGATCCGCGAAGCCACTAGGAACGCCGGTGATATCGCTGCTGCTGTTGCGCGCCAGCAGGGCTTCCATTTGCTGCACCACTTCACCGACCAAGGGCTGAATGGCCACAAAGCCCTGACTCGTCCGTGCGCCCGCTTCGGCAATTTCAAAAATGCGCCGCTCGGCATCATCAAGCAGCGATTTCACATCACGGCCAGCGGGGTTCAGGGCCGAACCGGCAATTTCATCCCCCACCGTCACCAAGCGGCGGAGCACAGCGCGCTCACGCACAATCTCGGCATAGCGACGAATATTCGCCGCAGAGGGCGTGGCATTGGCGATTTCGGCAAGGTAGGCCAAACCACCCGTCTGATCAGCTTCGTTACTTTGCTCGATCGACTCGAAAACCGTCACCACGTCAGCCGGCTTAGCGGCCTGACAAAGCTTACCAATGTGACGAAAAATGCGCCGATGATCATCCCGATAAAAATCAGTATCGGTAACCACATCGGCAATGCGATCCCAGGCGTTGTTATCCAGCAGCAAGCCACCAATCAGTGACTGTTCCGCTTCAACGGAGTGCGGCGGCAATTTCAGCGCCGATAGTTGCGCATCCTGCGCACTCGCCGATCCATACGAATTCATCGAATTGGCTTCTCGCGGTGTCCTTACCTGCGCCATGTCACTCTCCTGATAGGGGGTCGAAGTCTACCGAGCTACGTCCGCCTTGGTAAGAGAACAAGCTGTGGATATCTTGGGGAAATCGTGTGCGTAAAAATAAAACGGGGTGACCGCCTGCGCAGTCACCCCGTCAAAGTACAACGCTACGTGCTTAGTGTTCGCCCAGCACGGAAACCGTGATCTTGGCAGCCACTTCCGTGTGCAGGGAAACTTCCAGATGGTTGTCGCCAACGATCTTGATCGGGCCTTCCGGCATACGAATCATCGAACGCTCGATGTCATGACCCATAGCCTTCAGTGCATCCGCAATGTCAAAGTTGCTTACTGAACCGAACAAACGGCCATCAACACCCGCCTTACGGGTGATCTGAACCATCAGGCCGTCGAGCTTGCCGGCTTGTGCTTGAGCAGCTTCCAGCTTTTCAGCTGCCGCCTTCTCAAGATCAGCGCGCTTCTCTTCGAAGAACTTCTTGTTGGCTTCCGTCGCACGCTTGGCTTTGCCTTGCGGGATCAGAAAGTTACGTGCATAGCCATCCTTGACCTTGACGACATCGCCCAGACCACCGAGGTTGACCACTTTTTCCATGAGAATGATTTGCATGGTTGTTCTCCTCGCTTACTGGTGCAGATCGGTGTAGGGCATCAGCGCCAGGAAACGTGCGCGCTTGATGGCGGTGGACAACTGACGCTGATAGCCAGTGCGCGTACCGGTGATACGTGCGGGCATGATCTTGGCGTTTTCGGTGATGAAATCCTTGAGGATCTCAACATCTTTGTAGTCCACTTCTTCAATCTTCTCGGCGGTGAAGCGGCAGAACTTACGACGCTTGAACAGACCATTGCGGCCTTTGTCGTCTTTCTTCTTCATGCCAGCCTTGCCTTTGGGTTTAAAAGCCATTTTGTATTCCTTCTATGAATTCGATGTGTGTCACATGCAGGACGGGAGTTCGGCGCTTCAGGCTACGGGCAGCGAGAAATCCACTAACCCGAAATACTTCACCTTCTTGCGACTTAGCCAGCAAGAGCGCTAACGACTCCACTACGAGACATCCCATTTCGACTTCCACTGCTCTGGGTTTGCCGGCTTCAATCTGTTCAGACTGATGAGCCAGGGTAAATTCCAGAATCGGGATACCGCCGGGGGTGTAGCGTAGTGCACCGCGCTCCAGCAACCGCCCTGACAACTGTGTCAGATTGGCTTGCTGCGCTAAATCAGGCAGCAGCAGCCTCCTCTTTGCCAGCGTCAGCGGTCAACGAACGCGACTTCTCTTCCTTCATCATCGGGGAAGGTGTGGTCACGGCCTTGGTCATCTTGATGGTCAGATGACGCAGGACAGCGTCGTTGTATTTGAACGCGTGCTCGAGTTCTTCCAGCGTTGTGCCGTCACACTCGATGTTCATCAGCACGTAGTGTGCTTTGTGCACTTTCTGAATAGGGTAAGCCATCTGACGACGACCCCAATCTTCGATGCGGTGGATGTTGCCGCTATGACCTGTTACCAGTGTCTTATAGCGCTCGACCATCGCCGGAACCTGCTCTGACTGGTCCGGGTGGACGATAAATACGATTTCATAATGGCGCATGCAATCTCCTTGTGGGTTAATGCCGGCCCGCATGCGAAACGGGTCCAGCAAGGTGAGGGGCGTGATTATAGGGAGTCACGCTCATTCAGGCAAGCCAAACCTGGGGACAAAGTCTCGGGCACGCTTGCCACCCACTACATGGCACTTTTCGTTAAGTTACGCGCCTGACATCTTGATTTCATGAAACAATGACGCTAGGAGACTATGCCTGAATGATAGACAGCGCACTACCTGACATCGATGCATGGGTTCGCTACTTCAGCGAAGCTGACATACCCGTTTTGCGCCATACGGTGCACGAACTGGAGAAGCTGCGTGAAAACGCGGAGAACGTGAATGGTCGCGTCCTTGCCGGCATCATTTTGCACGACCCGTTAATGACCCTACGGGTCTTGGCCTATATCGAAAAGAATCGACCGAAGCGTCAAACCACCGATATCACCACGATAGAACGTGCGTTGATGATGATCGGGATAGACCCATTTTTCCGTGACTTTCAAAACCTGCCTCTGGTTGAAGAGCAACTGAAAGCCTATCCAAAGTCCTTGGTTGGCGTGCTCAAGGTGGTTAGCCGTGCTCGCAAAGCCGCCCACTGGGCTCGTGACTGGGCCATCATCCGCCATGATTTGGACGTCGATGAAATCACGGTCGCGGCGCTGCTGTACGATCTGGCCGAAATTCTCATGTGGGCCTTTGCCCCGACCTTGGCCGTCAAGGTACGCGATGCCCAAGCCGCTGACCGCTCACGCCGATCAGTGGACGTGCAAACCGAAATTTACGGCGTGCCCCTGTATCAGATCAAGGATGGCCTCACCAAGGCATGGCACCTGCCCGAACTGCTCAATCTGCTGATGGATCAGAGCAACGCTGAAAACCCCCGCGTACGCAATGTCAAACTGGCGATTGATTTGGCGCGACACTCCGCCAATGGCTGGGGCGATGCCGCCCTGCCGGACGACTTCACGGCCATTGAGGAACTGATCCACATCTCGCACGACACACTGCTGCATAAACTCGGTTTGGACAACGACCCAGAGTTAGTGGCGCGCTTGTCTCCCGCCTCCCCTGCGTCGGATTCCTGATCCCGCTAAAAGCCAATACCGCGCACCTAGCCGCAGTAGCGAAAATTGGCGTTTTCAAGAATCAGGCTGGGCTGTTTGTACGCCATAAAGCCGGTGGCCATGAGCGCACCAAGGAATACCCAGCCAAGGGTAATGGCTAGCCGCTTGATCAAAAGGCTTCCCCGTCGCGTAGCAAGCGCCACTGCCCGACCGGCAGATCGCCCAGCTTGATGCGGCCGATGCGCACTCGTTTAAGCCCCACAACTTTCAAACCGACCAGCTCACACATACGCCGAATTTGCCGTTTGCGGCCTTCCTTGAGCACAAAACGTAGTTGATCTTCGTTTTGCCACGTCACCTGCGCCGGACGCAACTGCTTGCCATCCAGTGACAAGCCATGATTGAGCAATGCCAAGCCTCGCGCGTCGAGATCCCCCGCAACCCGCACGAGGTATTCCTTTTCAACACCGGAGTCATCGCCAATCAGTTGTCGAGCGATGCGTCCGTCTTGCGTGAGCACCAGCAGTCCGGTTGAATCAATATCCAGCCGCCCTGCCGGCGCCAAACCACGCGACCAGTCGCGACGAAAACGCTGTTTATCGGTAGCCAGCTGGTTTTCCGCTTGTATCAGCACCACCGCCGGCTGATAGCCATCTTCTGCCTGCCCGGACACATAGCCCATAGGCTTGTGCAGCAAGAGCGTGACTTGCGCCGCCTGGTGGCTATTGGCTTGGGCGTCAAGACGAATCACGGCCGACGGATGAGCCTTCGTGCCCAGCTCCGCGACACGTTTGCCGTCGACAAAAACTTGGCCTCGGGCAATAAATTCGTCGGCCTCACGGCGCGAACACAAGCCCCGCTCCGCCATCAACTTGGAAATCCTGACCAAACCGTCGCCCTGCGGCATTTCACTACTTGCCTTAGCCGGCTTGGTCGCGTCACTTTTGCGGACTACCCGCACGGCACGTGGTCTCTGCGTATCATTCATAAATAATATTCTACGACTGCACCATGCTCAGCTACCGTCACGCCTATCACGCCGGCAATCATGCCGATGTGCTCAAACATCTGGTCTTGATGCTTTGCCTTCAACACATGAATGGCAAAGACAAACCCTATCTGGTTGCCGATACGCACGCCGGCGCCGGCCTGTATGCGCTGGAAGGCCACGAAGCCAAGCGCACCGGCGAATATCTTGACGGTATCGCGCGCCTATGGAAACGCGATGATTTGCCGGCATCGCTGGTGCAATTACGCGTCTTGATTCGCAGTCTGAACAAAGGCGACAAGCTGCGCATGTACCCAGGCTCGCCCTGGATTGAGCGCGCACTCATACGGCCGTCGGACAAATTGCGTTTGAGCGAGTTGCACACGACCGACTTTGCCTTGCTGAGGCGCGAGTTTGGTGACGACCCCAAACGTACGCAACTCGATAAAGTCGATGGCTTCGACATGCTCAAAGCCGTGTTACCGCCACAGTCGCGGCGCGGCTTGGTGTTGATCGACCCGTCCTACGAAATCAAAAATGATTATGCCAAGGTCGCCTCGGCGATCAAGGATGCCATTGTCCGTTTCAAAACCGGCACCTATCTGGTCTGGCACCCGCTGTTGCCACTCATCGAAGCCAATGGGCTTCCGGCAAAACTGAAAAAATCGGGGGCGACGCATTGGTTGCACGCCACCTTGCAGGTTCGGGCCATTTCCACCAAAGGCCATGGCATGCATGGCAGTGGGATGTTTGTGATCAACCCGCCGTGGACATTAGCCGCAGCGCTTAACGAAGCCCTGCCCTTGCTGGCGGAGGTATTGGCGCTGGACGACAAAGCTGGCTGGAATATCGAACAATTCGAGGCCAGCGAAAAGTCAGCGCCGTCCCACAGCGACTGACTTTTCACCACCGCAGGGCTGAGCGCTGCGGTGGTGAACCACGACTGGCCCTGATTACTGAAGCCTGACGCCGGTCTTCTCCTGCAACTCGTCACGCGTCACACCCGGTGCCATTTCCACCACCTTCAAACCGTGCGGCGTAATGTCAAGAATCGCCAGATCCGTGATGATGCGATCGACAACGCCCACGCCCGTGAGCGGCAGCGTGCATTTGGGCAGAATTTTGAGGTCGTAACCGCCATCCTTGCGTTTGGCGACATGCTCCATCAACACCACCACACTGCGCACACCGGCGACCAGATCCATCGCGCCGCCCATGCCTTTGACCATCTTGCCGGGGATCATCCAGTTGGCCAGATCGCCATGTTCGCTGACCTGCATCGCCCCCAGAATGCTCAGATTGATCTTGCCCGCGCGGATCATCGCGAAGCTGTCATGCGAGCCAAAAATCGATGAGCCCGGCAGCGTCGTCAC
>CAZFSH010000163.1:0-6546 GCA_964521935.1 uncultured Propionivibrio sp. | reverse complement strand
GCTCACCGCGACCGGGTGAAATTTCGCTGGCGCATCATGGCGTGCTGTTTCTCGACGAACTGCCCGAGTTCCAGCGCAGCGTACTCGAAGCCTTGCGCGAGCCGCTGGAAACCGGCGTCATCCATATTGCCCGCGCCGCCCGTCGCGCGGAGTTTCCCGCCGCCTTCCAGTTGATGGCGGCGATGAACCCTTGCCCATGCGGATTTCTTGGCCATGCTTCGGGCAAGTGCCGCTGCACGCCGGATCAGGTGGCGCGTTATCGCGGCAAGCTATCCGGCCCGTTTCTCGACCGTATTGACCTGATGCTCGATGTGCCGGCGGTGAGCGAAAGCGAACTGGCAACGCGCGGCACCAGTGAGGGTCAAGGTCAGAGCGAAAATTCTGCCACGGTGCGTGCCCGTGTCATCACGGCGCGAGAGCGCCAGATGCAGCGTCAGGGCAAACCCAATGCACGCCTGACGCCGGCCGAGGTCGAGCTGCACGCCACGCCCGATGCCGCTGGCGCCGCCTTGCTCAAGCAGGCCATGGCGCAGCTGGGTTTTTCGGCGCGCGGCTACCATCGCATTCTGAAAGTCGCGCGCACGCTGGCCGATATGGCGGGTGCAGACTGTGTCGGCGCCGCGCACGTTGCCGAAGCCATCCAGTACCGGCGTGGACTCGCGCAGTGAGTGGCCGAGTGAGTAGCCCAGCATGACGTCGCATCAGCTGTCGCTCGGCGTTCTGTTCGGCATGCTCGCCGGCCTGATGTGGGGCGTGATTTTCTCCGTGCCCGTGCTGCTGCCCGACTACCCGCCGCTGGCGCTGTCGGCCGGGCGCTATCTGGCCTTTGGTTTGATCGTGCTGATCCCGGCGACGGTTGATCGTTATCGCTTGCGTCAGCTCACACGCGCCGATTGGGCGAAGGCCGCCGAGCTGGCGCTGGTGGGCAATCTGCTCTATTACTGCTGCATCGCTTACGCCGCGCAAAATGCCGGCGCACCCATGACGGCGATGGTGATTGGCACCCTGCCGGTGGTGATTTCAGTCACCGGGGCCTTGCTGGAAAAGCAGGTCAAACTCAAACCCCTGATCCTGCCTTTGTCGGTCATCAGCGCCGGCCTGGCGCTGGTGCACCTTGAGGAATGGCGCCATGCCACAACGGTGACGGCTGGCGGCAATTACGCCCTCGGCGTGCTCGCGTCGCTGGCGGCGCTGTTCTGCTGGACCTGGTATCCGGTGCGTAATGCCTTGTGGATCAAGGCACATAGCGGTTTATCGATGACGGCCTGGGCTACGGCGCAAGGTTTGATGACCCTGCCCTTGGCGGCCGTAGCCTTTGCGGCGGCGGCGCTTTTGCCCGGCTACAACTGGCCGTTGGGGCCTGCCGAATCGGCCGGCAAGTATCTCGTGCTGATGTTGACGTTGGGTTTGTGCGCCTCGTATCTGGGCACCTTGTTCTGGAATAAAACCAGCCGTTTGCTGCCCACCGCACTCTCGGGCCAGATGATCGTGTTCGAGACAATTTTCGGCATGGCCTTTGCCTTTGGTCTACGCGGTGAATGGCCCAGCGCGTGGATCTTCGCCGGCCTGACACTGCTGATCATCGGCGTGCTGCTCGGTGTGCGCGCAACGCGGCGATAATGTTGCTAACTTCGCTATTTTCGCTTTCCACGAGAACCCATGAGCCTTGCCTACCGCATTATTCCCGTCACGCCGTTTGAGCAAAACTGCTCACTGATCTGGTGCACCGAAACCATGAAGGCGGCGCTGGTCGATCCTGGTGGCGACATTGAGCGCTTGCTCGCGGGCGTCAAACAGGCCGGTGTCACCATCGAAAAATTGCTGCTCACCCACGGCCATATTGACCACGCCGGCGCTACCGGCGAGCTGGCGCAAAAACTCGGCGTGCCAATCGAAGGCCCGCAGGAAGAGGAGAAGTTCTGGATTGATCAGCTGGCGGCGCAGTCGCGCATGTTTGGCTTTCCACCGGCGCAAAATTTCACGCCGGACCGCTGGCTAAACGATGGCGACACGGTGACGGTCGGCAAGGAAAGCCTGCAGGTGCTGTACACCCCCGGCCACACGCCTGGCCATGTGGTGTTTTTCAGCGCATCGAGTCAGCTGGCCATCGTCGGCGATGTGCTCTTTGCCGGCTCGATCGGGCGCACTGATTTTCCGCGTGGCGATCACCAGACCCTGATCGACTCGATTCGCAACAAGCTCTGGCCATTGGGTAACGATGTCCAGTTCATTCCGGGCCATGGCCCGATGTCGAGCTTTGGCGCCGAGCGGCGCAACAACCCTTTTGTTGGAGATGATGCGTAATGACTAACACTGTGGCACACACCTGGAAGTTTTTCCGCGCTGGCGGATTCGATCAAGTTCGTCTGGACAGCGCTGAAGATCTGCTCAACCTCAAGTATCTCGATCAAAAACTCTGGGTCAGCCTGTCGTGCCCGACCAAGGGTATCGAATTTGATAGCCGCACCCTGGCGCTGATTGATAGCGATAACGACGGCCACATCCGCGCGCCGGAATTGCTCGCGGCGATTGACTGGGCGGCGCAGCGGCTGAATGACACCAGCGTGTTCGCGCAAGGCCTCGCCGGGGTGCCGCTCAGTGCCATCAAGGACGAGGCTTTACGCGCACTGGCGCAAGAGCTAGTACAAGAGCTGGTGGATGATGTCGCGCTGATCACCCCCCAATCCGCACGTGCCGCCGAGGACGTAGCCATCGCCAAGGCCTTGGCTGAATGGGAAGCGTTGGGTGCCGCGCCGCGCGCGATTGCCGAAACAGCCTGGGCGGCGGTGGATGCCGTGCGCGCCAAGCTGGATGATTTTTTCGCCCGTTGCCAGCTCGCCGCCTTTGATGCGCGCGCGACCGAGGCCTTGAATGGGGCGAGCGAGGGCTACACCGTGCTCGCGGGTAATTTGCTGTCAACCGATAGTGACGCCCTGGCCGCGCTGCCGCTGGCAAAAGTCAGCCCCTGTGGCACGGCGCCCTTGGTGGGCGCTGAGCTCAACCCCGCCTGGGCGGCGCGTATGGCGGCCTTTGCGCAGACTGCCGTCACGCCGATGCTCGGTGCGCGCGAACAACTCTCGGCCGCCGATTGGCAGCAGATCAAGGACCGTTTGGCCGATTACGCCACCTGGCTCGCGGCGAAACCGGCTGGCCTGCCCACCGCCGCCGAAGGCTTGCGCGATATCGAACGCCTGGCCAGTTATGTGCGCGATTTGCTGCCATTAGCGAACAATTTTGTCGCCTTCAAAGACTTTTATATGCGCGCTGGTAAGGCCACGTTTCAGATCGGCACCTTGTATCTGGATGGCCGCTCGGCCGAGCTGTGTGTGGCGGTCAACGATGCCGGCAAGCACGCGGCGCTGGCGACGCTCTCGCGCATGTGTCTGGTGTACTGCGAGTGCGTTCGTCCGGGCGAAAAGCAAACCATTGCCGCCGCGTTTACCGCCGGCGATGCCGATCAGATTATCGTCGGGCGTAATGGCGTGTTCTACGATAGGCAAGGTCGTGATTGGGACGCTACCGTGAGTAAAGTGCTTGATCACCCGATCAGCCTGCGCCAGGCGTTTTGGTCGCCCTACAAACGCTTGGCGCGCCTGGTTGCCGAGCAGTTGCAGAAGATCGCCGCGACCAAGGCCGCCGGCGTAGAAGGCAAGCTGGCGGAGACGGCAGCCGGTGTGGGCAAGACGGTGACGCCGCTAGCGTCTGCGTCTGCTCCAGCCAGCAAGGCATTGCCCGCGGCGACCGTGGCCCCGCCGCCTTTTGATGTCGGCAAGTTTGCCGGCATTTTTGCTGCTATTGGGCTGGCCGTCGGCGCACTGGGCACGGCTGCTGCATCGATGCTCACCGGCCTGCTGGCACTGCGCTGGTGGCAGATGCCGCTGGCGCTGGCGGGGCTGATTTTGCTGATCTCCGGCCCGGCGGTGATTGTGGCCTGGTTCAAGCTCGGTGCGCGCAACCTTGGCCCGCTACTCGATGCCAACGGGTGGGCGGTGAATGCTCGTGCCCGCATCAACATCCCGTTTGGTACTTCGCTGACCCAATTGGCCAGCTTGCCCAGCGGCGCTGAGCGTCAGCTGATTGACCCTTTCGCTGAAACCGAGCGGCCGTGGAAAACCTATGCCGCCATCGTGGTGGTGATTGTGACCAGTTTGGCGATTTGGTTCGGTTGATTAGGCTGCGGTTTACTGAATCAGCCAGCCGTCGAAAAAGAGGTTTTTGACCTCTTCGCCGTGCAAGGCTTCATTGATCGCGGCGGCGGCTTCTTCGGAAAACGTCGCCATGAAATTGGCGGTTTGCACCATGTTCACGTCCTTGCCGATCAGCTTCAGTATCAGCGTGTGGCGGATCAGCGGCGTGTGACCTTTGACGAAGTCGGCCTTGGTCGGGTCTTCGAGTTTGAGCTGCGGGACGAACTGAATGAAATGTCCTTCACTCAGGTTCACCACCAAGGGGTCAAGTTTCAGGATGTCGGTCGGGCCACCGCCACCCCCGCCGCCACTGGCAAAGGCCATGCCACTGGCAAGCAGCAAAAGTGTCATCAGCAGTTTTTTCACAGCAGGCTCCTCAGTATGTGTGCAATCACAGTACGAATGGTACCAGCCACCAGCTGCGCCGCCGGTATTCCGCCCATTCCGGGTAGCGCGCCATGCTCGCTTCTTTCATCACCATGTTGACTGCAAACAGGCCTAGCCACACCCAGGTCAGCACGATGATGGGGAACCAGTGCCAGGCCATGAGCGCAAAACTACCGTAAATCATCATCTCGCCCAGGTAGTTGGGATGGCGAATGTAGCGATGCACGCCGTCGGTGATCAGCCCGCGTTTGACGCGCAAGGTGTAGAACTTCTGGGCATCCGCCGCGATCATGAGCACCGAACCAAACAGACACAGGCTGATGCACAGGCAGAACCACGCATAGTCGGGCAGGGGGTAGTCGGGTTGCGAGGTTCCGGAAATGAGCAACCAGCCGAACGCCCAGTACGGCCCGAGCACGAACAAAAAGGCGTTGATGCCGGCCGGAATGGTGACGCGCGTTTGCCAGTTGGCATCGGGAAAGCTCAGGTCCTTGAGCAGCCACACCAGACCGTAGGTGCCGTGCAGCGCCAGATATACCCAGGCAGCGGTGCTAGTGCTGCCGTAATAGGCCATCAGCGCACCGAGAAACAGAAAGGTGCCGCCCTTCTGAAAATTCACGATGTAGGCGAGCTTCCATGGCCGCGGGCCGCCGCCGCAATCCTGCGCGATCCAGGTGGTGGCGCGGCGTATCGTTGCTGCCCACGCGGGGGCGTTTGTTGTCGTCATGCCCGGCTCCTCGAAAAGACCATCGCCATGATAGGCAGCATGATAGGTATAGAGTGCGCGCATGCACATTTTTGTTGATATTTCGGCGCATGGCCTCGGCCATTTGGCGCAAACGGCGCCGGTGATTGCGGCCTTGCGTGCACGCCGTCCGGACTTGCGGGTGACGATTGCCAGCGCCTTGCCCCATGCGCGTTTGGCGGCACGCATTGCTCAGCCCTTTCAGCACATTGACGCGGCGAGCGACTTTGGTTTCGCCATGCACAACGCCATTGATATCGACTTCGCGGCCAGCGCGCAGCGCTACCGGCAAGCGCATGCCCAGTGGGTGGCGCGCGTTGAGGTGTATGCCGAACAGCTGCATGATGTCGATCTGGTGCTGGCCAATGCCGCGTATCTGCCACTCGCTGCCGCAGCGCAGGCGGGAATTCCAGCGGTAGGCATGTGCTCGCTCAACTGGGCCGATCTGTTCGCGCATTATTTCGGCACGGAAGCCTGGGCCGCGCCGATTCATGCGCAGATGCTCGCCGCTTACAACGCGGCGGATATTTTTTTGCGCGTGACGCCAGGTATGCCGATGGAGGGCTTTAGCCGGCTTCAGCGCATTGGGCCGATCGCCCAGCTGGCTACCCCAGCGCGCGACCTGACGCGCCAACAGCTTGCCGACACGCTGCAGCTCGACCCGCAGCTCAGCTGGGTGCTGGTCGCCATGGGCGGCATGGAGTTTCGTTTGCCGATAGAACGCTGGCCGGTCTTGCCCGGCGTGCGCTGGCTCTGCCCGGAATCGTGGCAGGTTCGCCGCGACGATGTGCGGCCGTTCGGCGATCAACTGGCCTTCACCGAGCTGCTTGCCGCATCCGACGCCGTACTCACCAAACCGGGCTACGGGACGTTTGTCGAAGCCGCCTGCAACGGCGTGCCCGTCCTCTATGTCCCGCGCGACGACTGGCCCGAAGAAGCGCCCATGGTGGAATGGTTACGCACCCAGGCGCGTGTCGTCGCGATCAAGCGCGCGGCGCTGATGGCCGGCGAGATTCAGCCCGCGCTTGCCGCGCTGCTGGCGCAAGCGCAGAAACCTCGCCCCATACCGTCAGGCATAGCCGAGGCCACCGAGGTGCTGGATCGTCTGCTTGAGTAAAAGTCAGTCGCTGTGACCGAAGGGAATCCAGGTTAGGATGAGAGACGGTGCCCCCCGGATTCACTGCCATCACTAGCCATTCAGCGCTGCGCTACTGGTTCCGCGTTGCC
>CAZFSH010000162.1:0-6644 GCA_964521935.1 uncultured Propionivibrio sp. | reverse complement strand
CGTGCGCGCCAGCGGCAAGCGTCTGGTGCTGGCTACCAATGCGCATCACAAGGCGCTGACGCTCAAGCTCGCACGCACCGGCTTGGAGCCACACTTTGACCTCATCGTGACCTCGCACGAACTTGGTGCCGCCAAGGAGGCGCAAGCCTTCTGGCATCGCTTGAATGACATCGAGCCCTTCGACCCGGCGCGCACCGTGCTCGTGGACGACAGCCTGCCGGTCTTGGACTCGGCGCATCGCTATGGCATTGCCCATCTGATCGCGGTCAAAAAACCGGATACCAAGGCGCCAGAAAAGCCGACCGGCGATTACCCGGCGATCGATGACTTTTCCCAGTTGATGTTCTGATGGAGCGCGTGGATGCAGTCGTGATTGGCGCTGGCGTCGTTGGTTTGGCTTGCGCCAAAGCGCTCGCCGAACGTGGCCAGGAAGTCATCATCCTTGAGCGCCACGCGGCCTTTGGCACCGAGACCAGTGCGCGCAACAGCGAGGTGATCCACGCCGGCATTTACTACCCCAGCGGCTCGCTCAAAGCCCAGCTATGTGTCGCCGGACGAGAGGCCTTGTATGCCTATTGCGCCGAGCGCGCGATCAACCACCGGCGCTGTGGCAAGTTGCTGGTCGCTACCAGCGAGGCGCAATTGCCCAAGCTCGAATCGCTCTATCAGCAAGGCTTGGCGAATGGCGTGCGTGATTTGCACTGGCTCACCGGCGCGCAGGCGCAGGCGATGGAACCGGCACTGCGCTGCATCGCCGCCGTGCACTCACCATCCACCGGCATTATTGACAGCCACGGCCTGATGCTCGCCCTGCTTGGTGACGCCGAGCGTTGTGGCGCGGTACTGGCGGTGAATAGCCCGGTGGAAAGTTTGCGTGTGACGACGCAAGGCATCGAGGTTCAGCTTGGTGGTACCAGCCCGACAAGGCTATTGACCAAACACGTCATCAATGCCGCTGGCCATGGCGCCCCAGCGCTGGCGGCGCAGACGCAGGGGCTGGCCGCCGCGCAGGTACCAAAGGCGTATTACGCCAAGGGCAACTATTTTTCCCTGCAGGGACGTGCGCCATTTTCGCGGCTGGTTTATCCCATGCCCGAGGTGGGCGGCACCGGTGTGCACATCACGCTTGATCTGGCCGGGCAGGCACGCTTCGGCCCCGATGTGCAGTGGCTGGACGGCATCGACTACCGCGTTGATCCGCAGCGCGCACAGCACTTTTACGGTGAGATTCGTCGCTATTGGCCGGACTTGCCCGATGAGGCGCTGGTGCCCGCTTATGCTGGCGTGCGCCCGAAAGTGGGCGGGCCAGAGGCGCCGGCGGCCGACTTTCTCATTCACGGCCCGGCGCACCACGGCGTTGCCGGGCTCGTTAACCTCTTCGCCATTGAATCACCGGGGCTGACCGCTAGTCTGGCGATTGGCGAACACGTGGCACAACTTATTACCTAAAGAACGGAGAAAGAAAACATCCATGGCTATCCTGACGCACATTGTTGCCGCTGATGAAGACGAAATTGTCGCCATCGGCGAATCGCTCCACCCCGCCGACGAATGGAGCGGCATTGAAAAGCGCGACATCGACAGCGCCAAAATCGCTACCCTGCACGCGCTGCTAACCGGCGACTTGTTTGACGATGCCATCGCCTGTTACGAACCGGTTTACGTGTCGTCCGGCGAGGGTGCGCTGGTGGTGCGCATTACCGACACCGTGCGCGAAAGCCTGGCAGCACTGGAAGAAGACGCCCTGGAAGCCGTGGCCAGCGAGCTGGCCGCCACCGAAGAATTTGAATACACCGACTGGTCGTATGAAGCCATCTACGACATGCTCGCGGAACTCGCCGACCTGGCCCGCCTGGCCGAGTCGCAAGGGCAAACCTTGTTTGCCTGGATGCACCCGCTGCGCACGTAATGGCAAGGTCATAGTTGCCTCATTACTACCGCATGAGCAAGGTTCACACGGCCTTGAGCCGCGCTTCGCTGCTCGCATTGGGGCCGCTGCTGTTGGCACAAGGGCTGTATGTGCGGCGCGTGACGCCGCGCCTACCCGAGCCGCCGGGCGCGCGAGAGGGCGTGGCGGGGAGCGCGCATCTGCCGCGCTTGCGTGTGCTGATCGTTGGCGATTCGGCCGCTGCGGGGGTTGGTGCCAGCACGCAGGCGCAGGCGCTTTCCGGTCAGCTGGTTGCGCTACTGGCCAACGACTTTCGCGTGCACTGGAAACTGTGTGCGCAAACCGGTCTGACCAGCGCCCAACTGGTGACGCATCTGGCGCAGGTGCCGGCGGACCAGTTTGATCTGGCGGTGGTTTCGGTGGGCGTTAACGATGTCACCGCCGGCATCAAGCCGCGGCAGTGGCATCAGCGTCTTGACGCGCTGACGGAGTTACTGCGCGAGCGTTTCTCGGTACGGCAAATCCTGCTTTCGCCGCTCCCGCCGATGCACCGTTTCACCGCCTTGCCGCAGCCTTTACGCTGGTATCTGGGCTTGCAGGCGCAGCGTCTCAACCAAGGCTTGCAGCGCTATGTGCAGGCCAGCGCCCACTGTGCGCCGGTAGCCTTGGATTACCCGCTGGAGCAATCCGTGGATAAGGCCATGCTTGCCGCCGATGGTTTTCATCCGGGGGAGCGAGCCTATGCCCACTGGGCGGGGCAGGTGGCGCAGGCGGTGCGCAAAAGTCAGTCGCTGTAGGACGGCGCTCGCGACCGAATACGTTCACTGGCGACGCTTGGCCAACAGCGTATCCAGCTGCCGCGCAAACGCACGCGAATCGGCTGCCGAAAACGCTGCCGGGCCGCCGGTCTCGACACCGCTGCTGCGCAAACCTTCCATAAAGTTACGCATGGTCAGACGTTCAGCGATGCTGCCCGCATCGAGCAATTCGCCACGTGGATCAAGCACGAGCGCACCCTTAGCGATCACTTGCGCGGCCAGCGGAATATCGGCGGTGATGACCAGATCGCCCGTGACAGCTTCGTGTGCGATGCGTGCATCGGCAACGTCAAAACCGGCCGGCACTTGCCGCGCGTGTATCCAGGGCGAGGGCGGCACGCGCAGCATCTGATTGGCGATCAAGATCAGCGGCACCTGCACACGGTTGGCCGCACGGTAGAGGATGTCTTTGATTACCGCCGGGCAGGCGTCGGCATCAACCCAGATAGTCATACGTGTGTTGTCGATGTGTCATGGTGGGGCCGCCTACAATAGCACTGCCATGCGCCCGAAATTTCACATTCCCCCTGACGACATCGAGATCACCGCCATACGCGCTCAAGGCGCCGGCGGGCAAAACGTCAACAAGGTGTCCAGCGCGGTGCATCTGCGCTTTGCCATTGCGACGTCGTCGTTACCCGAGGCGTTGCGCGCACGCCTGCTCGCGCGTGGCGATCAGCGCATCAACAAAGACGGTGTGCTGGTGATCAAGGCGCAGGAATTCCGCTCGCTGGAGAAAAACCGCGCCGAAGCCTTGCGCCAGCTCGACACCCTGCTCGCCAGCGCCGCCCATGTGCCGAAAGCCCGCCGCGCCACCATGCCCGGACGGGCCGCCGTTGCGCGCCGCTTGGAGAGCAAAACCAGGCGCGCTCAGATCAAGCGGGGGCGCGGGCGTGTGACGGAGTAGGGTTGATGGGGTGGCGGGCAATCGCGCCAAGCGTCGTACCGGACACACACGACTTCAATTTCTTTACTTTCCCATGACGTGGATCAACATGATTTCAAATGACAGGTCTAGGGTGTTCGCCATGGGGCTCAAATACTGAATCCTTATATAACTACCACGAGGAAAGAAAGGAAATCAAAATGAAACACGCTTTCTATATGACCCCAATTGCGGCTGCTTTTGCAGCGCTGACGATATCTGCCTGCCAAGCGCCCGGCACCTCGGGCAGTGCGGCCGTGCCTAACGATACCTTAGTCGCGGCCAAAGTCGCTGCTGCACCCAACCCTGCAGCACTAGATACCGATCCCGTCTGGGCAAAAGTCAAAGCACTGAAGATTGAGCTTTCAGGAGGTAAGAATTTTGCAGATGGCAAAGGCCAAACCGATGCCTACATTAAAGCGGTTTACACCGATGACATGCTTTACATGTTGGTGCAGTACGCCGACCCAAGCAACTCAATACGCCGTGGCCCCTATCAAAAGCAGGCCGATGGCAGCTGGAAGAAACTCGCCGATCCGGCCAACAAGGGCGGCGATGACAATATGTATTACGAGGATAAGTGGGCTTTCCTTTGGCCGGTCGGCGATTTCAGCGCGCAGTTTGCTAAGGAGGGTTGCGCGGTAATGTGCCATGAAGGCGAAGGCAAACCTTACGGGAACAAGTACGCGCCGAAAGAAGGTCAGCTGGTCGATATGTGGCACATGAAGGGTAGTCGTTCTGCACCGTGGGGCATGGTACATGACCAATACACCGACCATACACGCTACGACGCCAAGGCTGCGCCGAATGCTGGCCGTAAGGGCGACCCAGGCATGTCAGGTGGTGACTATGAGGGCATTAAATTAGTTAATGGCAAACCCGAATTCATGAATCGCGATGGCAAAGCAGGCAATGCTGGTGGCTTGTATTACATCAAACGCGGCGATCAAGTGGCGTTTGACGATAGCAAGTTCAAGAGCGGTGACGAAGTCGCCTCCTATATCGCTAATGAACTCAAGGGCGATGCAGCCGACGTCAAGCTGGCTCACGCATGGAAAGACGGCCAAATCACCTCGGTGTTGAGTCGTAAGCTGGTGACGGGAAGCAAATACGACGTGCAATTTGATAACCTGAATGCACGCTACCCGTTCGGATTTGCTGCCTTTGACAATGCGCAAGTCAGGCACTCCACGGCCGATGATTCAAGCTTCCTCGTATTCGCTAAATAACCGAATCTGTATTGGCAGTATTAAGTCGGCCCACTGAGCCTCATGCTCGTTGGGCCGATTTTTTTGGCGACTGACTTGACGCGGAGAGTTCAGTCAGGGGTCGAGCAAGCCTGCAGTAAAGTGCGCGTTTTATTGCGAGGTGAGAGATGAACGAGAGCTACGAAAAAGGTTTGCAGGTGCGGCGCGACGTGATGGGCGATGCCTTTGTCGATCGTGCCCTGGGTAACGCTACCGAGTTTTCCCAGCCCTTGCAGGACTTCGTTAACGAGCATGCCTGGGGCGCAGTGTGGGCGCGTGAGGGGCTGGATCGGCGCACGCGCAGCTTGATCACGCTGTCGGCGCTGACCGCGCTCAAGTGCCCGCAGGAAATCAAAGGCCACGTTCGCGGGGCGCTGAACAATGGCTGCACGGTGGCAGAAATTCGCGAGACTTTATTGCACTGCGCTGTCTACGCCGGCGTGCCCGCGGCGATTGATGCGTTTCGTGCCGCGCAGGAAGTCTTGAACGAGATCGGGTGAAAAGTCAGCTGCTGTGGGACGGCGTCAAAATATTCAAGCAAACAAGCCGTGCAGTAGTTTGGCCAACAGCAACAAAATGACGCCGGCAAACGCCTTCTTGAGCGTGGCCACGGGTAAGCGATGCGCCATGCGTGCGCCAAAGGGGGCGACGATGACGCTGGCGAGCACGGTGCCCGATAGCGCGGGCAGGTAAATGAAGCCGTAGCTGCCTTCGGGCAAGCCACCGGTTTGCATGGCACTGTAGCCGCTAAGCATATAGCCAACCGTGCCGGCGAGGGCTATCGGGAAGCCAATGGCGGCCGAGGTGCCGATGGCGTTGTGCATCTTGACGTTGCACCAGGTCATGAACGGCACTGACAGCGAGCCGCCACCAATGGCGACCAAGGCCGAGATGCCGCCAATACCCGCGCCGACGCCAAACATGCCGGACGCGCCCGGCAGTTGTCGGTGCGGCTGTGGCTTGATGTTGAGAATCATCTGAACCGCCACATAGCTCATGAACAGCGCGAAAAAAATTGCCAGTGGTCGCGTGGGAACGCGTGCGGCAAACTGGGCGCCCAGCAGTGTGCCGACGACAATGCCCGGCGCAATACGGCGCACGACTGGCCAGAGTACGGCGCCGTGCTGGTGATGCGCACGCAGGCTGGATACCGAGGTGAACACGATCGTTGCCATCGAGGTGCCGAGGGCGAGGTGCATGAGGTGTGTGTCGGCAAACCCTTGTGCGGCAAACATCAGGGCCAAAATCGGCACCATGACCGCGCCGCCGCCGACACCGAGCAGGCCGGCAAAAAAACCGGCGAAAGCGCCGAGCGCGAGGTAGGCCAAAAACCAGCTCATGAACCAGCCCATCGTTTAGGTCGCCATCAGGGTATTGACGATGAACTGCCACTCTGCCGGATCGACAGGGGTGATGGAAAGACGGTTGCCTTTTTGCAGCACGCGCATGTTGGCCAGCTCCGGGTGTTGGCGTAGCTCATCAAGGCTGACCAGCCGCGTTTTCTGGGTGATGCGTACATCGACATTGACCCAGCGCGGGTTTTCCGGTGTCGATTTGGGGTCGTAGTAGTGGCTCTGGGGGTCGAACTGCAGCCGATCGGGATAGGCGAGCTTGCTGACTTCAGCCAGCCCGGCAATACCCGGCACCGCGCAGTTGGAGTGGTAAAAAAATACCTTGTCCCCGACTTTCATTTGGTCGCGCATGAAGTTGCGCGCCTGATAGTTGCGCACGCCCCACCAGTCGACGCTTTGGTTGGGCATGGCCAG
>CAZFSH010000161.1:0-6648 GCA_964521935.1 uncultured Propionivibrio sp. | reverse complement strand
ACGGCAGAAGGCCTGGATTTTTCCAGTGCACTGGAAGTGGCTGCCGGAAACACCGTGTTTACAACACATACGCCGGTACCGGCGGGGCATGATCATTTTGCTGAAAATACGGTCTGCGATTACTTTCAGCATATGTGCCAGGATTTAAAAATCAGCCGTGTAGCCTTCTTATCGTTGGGGCGCACTCCCGATGGGCAGGACTTTAACATGACGGCACTGGCCTTGCGTGGCTCGCGCTTTCATAACGGTGTGTCAAAAATTCACGGTGACGTCTCGGCAGATATTTGTCATGACATGTGGCCACAGGTCACCCCCAGTGAAAACCCCATGAGCTATGTCACCAACGCCGTGCATGTGCCGACCTTCCTGGCGACCGACTGGTATGAAGCCTTTGACCGCTACCTGGGCTTGGGCTGGCAGCATCGGCAAACCGATGCCCACTGCTGGCAGGGCGTGCAGCGCATTCCCGATCAGATTTACTGGAGTATTCGGCAATCGCTCAAGGCGCAAATGCTGCATCTGGTGCGTGATCGCGTACGCGTGCAACAACTGCGCAACCAGGGCTCGGAGACACACCTTGATCGCGTGCTGCGCTATGCCGATCCGGCAAACCCGACGGTGCTGACGATAGGTTTTGCCCGGCGCTTTGCCACCTACAAACGTGCCACGCTGCTGGCTAACAATCTGGACTGGTTGAAAGAAATCATCAGCAATGCCGAGCGTCCCGTGCTGTTTATTTTTGCCGGTAAGGCGCACCCGGCAGATCTGCCGGGGCAGCAGTTGATCCGCGAACTGTCAGAACTGTCACGTCAGCCGGAATACGAAGGCCACATACTCCTGGTCGAGGGTTATGACCTGCATCTAGCACGGCGCATGGTGGCGGGTGTCGATGTCTGGCTGAACAACCCCGTCTATCCGCTGGAAGCCTCGGGCACCTCGGGAATGAAAGCCGCGATCAACGGCGCCATCAATCTTTCAGTCCTCGACGGCTGGTGGGGCGAGGGCTACGACGGCAAAAACGGTTGGGCCATCAAGCCCACTGCCGAAGGCCTGGACGCCAATCAGCGCGATAGCGAAGAAGCCCGCACACTCTACGAGTTGCTCCAGGACAGCGTTATCCCGCAGTATTACCGGCATACCGCCCAAGGTTATTCGCCCGACTGGGTAGCGATGTCGAAGCAGTCGATTGCCAGCATCATGCCGCGCTTCAACATGCAGCGCATGCTGAAAGATTACGTAGGCAAGTTTTACGCGCCGGCGGCTGCGCAGTGGCGTTCCTTTTCCGGCAACGACTTTGCGGGGGCGCGTCAGGTCGCCGAGTGGAAGGCCCGCATCCGCGCTGCCTGGCCCGGCATACAGTTGCGCCGACTCGACCAGCCCGCCGAGCGCATTCGTTATGGTCAGACCTTGCGTTTCGAAATCGCTGTCCAGCTTAATGGCCTCTCGCCGGAGGATTTGCAGGTGGAACTCGTCTTTACCCGTCCCGGCGAACCGGCCTCGGCCAAAGCTCGCCGCTACACCCTGCACCCGGAAAAAGCTCTGGAGCACGGCGAACATCTCTTCGCCCATGAACTCACGCCCGACCAGTGCGGCAAGATGGAATACCGCGTGCGCACTTTCCCCACCCACCCCTTACTCACGCACCCGTTTGAAATGGGCATGATGGTGTGGTTGTAAAGCACTGCGGCGGGGTACTAAGTCAGGTCAGTGGTGCAATGAAAGCGCGGCCATGAAGATATTGTTTGCTACCTCAGAGCTGGCCCCGTGGGTAAAGACCGGTGGCTTGGGCGATGTCGCGGCGGCCCTGCCGACGGCCTTGGCCGCCGCCGGCCATGAGGTGAGGCTGCTCGTCCCCGCTTATCCGGCGCTGAAGGCCGCGTTTCCTGATGCGCCCATGGTGGCGGTGATCCCCGCCGGACCCGGTGCCTTGCCCGCCGCCGCGCTGCGTGAAGCCCGCTTGCCCTCCGGGCTGATGATCTACTTGCTGGAGCATGACGCTTATTTTGAGCGTAAGGGAAACCCCTACCTGGGCCCGGAAGGGCTGGATTGGCTGGACAACGCCTTCCGCTTTGGCTTGTTGTCACATACCGCCGCTTTACTCGCTTCGGGAACATCACCCGTTGCGTGGGTACCGGAAATTCTGCACTGCAATGACTGGCAAACCGGCTTGGCCCCCGCTTATTTGCACTATGTGTTCGGCGACCAGAGCAAGCGGGCAAAGTCAGTGCTAACGGTGCACAACCTGGCTTTTCAGGGGCTTTTCGGGCGAGATCTGCTCAGTCCGCTGGGCTTGCCTGAGCACGCCTGGGCGATGGATGGGGTGGAATATCACGGTTACCTGTCGTTTCTCAAAGCCGGCTTGCAATTTGCCGATGCGCTCACTACGGTCAGCCCGCGCTACGCCCGTGAAATTCAAACCATCGACGAAGGAATGGGCTTAGACGGCCTGTTGCGGTATCGCGCGGCCAAGCTGACCGGCATCGTCAACGGCATTGATACGGAGCAATGGAATCCGGAAACGGACCCACTCTTGCCAGCCCGTTATTCGGCAAGCGATCTTTCCGGCAAAGCCAACAACGCAGCGGCACTGCGCCGCGAAATGGGGCTGCGGGAAAATTTCTCCGGGCCGCTGCTGGGTATAGTCAGCCGCTTGACGGCGCAAAAGGGGCTCGATCTTTTGCCCGAATTGGCCGAATCACTGGCCGCGCTGCCGGTGCAGTTAGCTGTGTTGGGCAACGGTAATCAAGCGCTGGAAGCGGCATTCAAGGCCTTGGCGGTGCGTTACCCCGGCCAATTTGCGGTACGCATCGGGTTTGATGAAGGCTTGGCGCATCGTATTGAAGCCGGCGCGGATTTTTTTCTGATGCCCTCGCGCTTTGAGCCCTGTGGCCTGAACCAGCTATACAGCTTGCGCTACGGCACGCCACCCATTGTTCGCGCCACGGGCGGTTTGGCTGATACCGTAATCGACGCCAGCAACCTTGCTCAGGGCAATGGCTTCGTCTTTCAAGAAGCCACGTCTGCCGCCTTGTGGGCGGCGATTGTGCGCGCCGTAGCGCTGTGGCAGGACAAAAAAGCCTATGTCGCATTGCAGCGCCGTGCCATGGCGGCTGACTTTTCATGGACGCATCCCGCGCAAGCCACCGCGGCCATTTATCAAGGCTTGCTGCGCCGTAACGATCTACCATGAACACATTAGAGACAGCACAACGTGCCAGCGGCATTTTGCTTCATCCCACCTCGCTGCCGGGGTCAATGGCCAAGCTTGACCAAGGCAGTGGCGATCTTGGCCAGGACGCCTACCGTTTTGTGGATTGGCTGGCTCAAGCCGGCCAGCGACTCTGGCAAGTGCTGCCTTTAGGCGAGGTCGGACCGGGAAATTCGCCCTACATGAGCTGCTCCGCCTTTGCCGGCAATGTTCAACTGATTGATCTGATGGCGCTGCATGAGGCTGGCTGGCTGAGCGCTGAGGAAGTGCTGGCACCGACGGTGAGCAACCCGCAACGTATCAATTTCGCCGCGGTCAGCCCTTATCGCTTGAGCCGTCTGCAACGGGCCGCCGAGCGCTTTCTCGCACAGGCAACGCCGGCGCAACAGGAGGATTTTTCCACTTTTTGTGCCGCAGAAGCCGCGTGGCTGGATGACTACGCCTTGTTTAAAGCACTGGCCGAGAATGGCCAAGACTGGTTTGACTGGACTCCAGAACTGGCCTGGCGCGATGCCAGCGCCTTGGAGCAGGCGCGCCGCGAATTGGCCAGCGAAATTCATTGCTGGAAATTTTGTCAGTGGTGTTTCGACCGGCAATGGGCGCAGTTAAAAGCCTACGCCAATGACAAAGGCATACAGATTATTGGCGACATGCCCATCTTTGTTGCCCATCACAGCGCCGATGTCTGGGCCAATCCCGCGCTATTTGATCTGGATGAGCAGGGCAGGGCAACGCATGTCGCTGGCGTGCCTCCGGATTACTTCAGCGCTAACGGGCAACGCTGGGGCAACCCGCTGTACCGCTGGTCTATTCACGAAAACACCGGCTATGCCTGGTGGATCGCCCGAGTACGTCACACATTGCGCCAGACTGATCTGGTGCGCATTGACCACTTTCGCGGCTTTGCGGCATTCTGGTCAATCCCCAGCGGCGAAGCGACGGCGATTCATGGTGAGTGGGTCGCTGGGCCGGGCGCAAAACTCTTTACCGCGCTGACCAATACCTTTGGCGACCTACCGATCATTGCGGAAGATTTGGGAATCGTTACGCCTGATGTCACGGCGCTGCGTGAGCAGTTTCAGCTTCCGGGCATGAAGGTGTTGCAGTTTGCCTTTGGCGAAACTGCCGATCACCCATTTTTGCCGCACACTTACACACCGAATACCGTCGCTTATACCGGCACACACGACAACGACACCTTGCTCGGCTGGTGGCAAAGCGCTGCCCCACGCGAGAAAGCCTTTGCCCAGCACTATTTCGGTAGCGACGGTCGCGCCATTCACTGGGACAGCATTCGTTGCTTATCGGCATCAGTCGCCCAGCGCGTTATTTTCCCCATGCAAGACGTGCTCGGCTTAGCCAGTGAGCACCGCATGAACTTTCCCGGCCAGGCCGAGGATAACTGGGCGTGGCGCTTTACCTGGGACCAGTTTCACGACTGGCATGCCACCACGCTGGCTCATATCGCCGCCGTGCATGGCCGCTGCGACTTGTCGCGTGCGCAGTTGCCTGACTGATTTCTGGGTAACGAGAAATATCGTAGCTAGAAACAGCGCCGATACGAAATCCTGTCCGTGTTTGTATGTTCGCAGTGCGTAAATGACAACTCGCCCCGGAGCAAATACTGCATCATCCATCTCCTGAAATTGCATTGATTTGTTGCGGAGAGGTGTACGTCATGAAAGCGGTCGTTTGCCAGAATAGCGAGTTGTCCCTGGTTGATCTGCCGGAGCCGATACCCGGCCCTGGTCAAGTGCTGGTGACAGTAGAACGCTGCGGTATCTGCGGGTCGGATTTGCACATGCGGCACCATTGCGACCACATGAAAGCACTGCTGGGCAAAGTCGGTGCTGACAGCCTGCTGCCATCCAGCAGCGACCCAGTCGTGTTTGGTCACGAGTTGTGCTGCGAGGTACTGGAGTTTGGGCCGGGCTGCGAGCGCAAAATCAAGAAAGGTACCCGCGTGGTGGCGCAACCGATGTTGCGCATTGGCCAAGCCATACACTTGGCCGGCTTGTCACCGATTGCGACCGGCGGCTATGCCGAACGCATGCTGTTGCAAGAATCTGCCCTGGTGCCGGTGCCGAACGGTTTATCTGCCGATATGGCAGCACTGACCGAGCCGATGGCAGTCGCCTGGCATGCACTGCGTCGTAGCGAAATCAAGCAAAAAGATGTCGCGATTGTTATCGGTTGCGGCCCCGTCGGCCTGGCGGTGATTTGCCTGCTCAAGGCACGTGGCATTGCGACGGTAGTGGCCAGTGACTTTGCCCCGGGGCGACGCATGCTGGCCAAGCGTTGCGGAGCCGATATCGTGGTGGACCCGCGTGAGCATTCTCCCTATGCGCCGCGCGAAGGCGAAGACTTCATTCGTGACCTGCCCGGACTGCTAGCGCTGGGTATGGATACCCGTGAACAACTGGGCAAATTGCCACTGCCCTGGCATATCACCTGGGGACTGCTGGAAAAACTGGGTCTGGCTGAGCCGAAACGCCCCGTAATTTTTGAGTGCGTCGGCGTGCCGGGTATCGTGCAGCAGATTATCGATAGTGCGCCGCTGATGTCGCGTGTCGTGGTTGCTGGTGTCTGCATGCAGGTAGACCGTTATGAGCCGGCCCTGGCTATTCACAAAGAAATTGATTTGCGCTTCGTTTTCGGCCACTCGCCGCTGGAGTATCGCGACACCCTGCACATGATTGCCGAGGGCAAGCTTAATTGCGCGCCCATGATTACCGGCGTAGTCGGCTTGGGGGGAGTCGCTAACGCTTTTGACGCGCTGAAAGATCCGGAAGCACACGCCAAAATTTTGATTGATCCACGCAGCGCTGCGCTCACGCCGGTCTCAGTGTCCATCACACACTAACTATTTCCCGCCAAACTTTTTGAGTCTATGCCCGTGATGCCTATCCCGTTGAACCAGGTTGCTTTCGCCGTACTAGACCTGCGCCGCACCGAAGCATGGTGGCGCGACGGTTTGGGCTTTCTGCCCGCAGGGGGAAACCGTCTGATGTTTCGTCCACCCATATCGGATGGCATGGTGCAAAAATTACCCGGCTCCGCGATGACCTGCTGGTGCATGGTGGGGCGCAATGACTGGGCGCAGTTGGAATTTTTCCAGTACGAAACACCCGTCTCAACGCTGATGCCGGATGATTACCGCCCCAATGATTTGGGTTACAGCCGCTGCGGTGTGTGGGTGGCTGATTTTGATGCCGCGCTGGCACGTCTGGCAGCGCTGGGGACGCAGCCGCTCACGCGCCCCCTCGGTCGCAAAGGGCAACGTTTTGCCTGCGTGCGCAACCCGGATGGTGTGTATGTCGAGCTGATGGAAGCAGACCCCTTACCGGAGCAGAATCAACGTGGTCGTCTTGACTGCCCGGTCGCCTTGCGTTCAGTGACGCTCTCTACACCGAATATCAAGAAAACGACCCAATTCGTGA
>CAZFSH010000160.1:0-6709 GCA_964521935.1 uncultured Propionivibrio sp. | reverse complement strand
ATAACTCAAGCCGCTGTCGAGACAGCGCTCGATCGTATCAAGGTCTCGAATTCCGCCACCCAGTTGCACCGGAATTTCGTCACCGACTTCCGCCAGGATACTGTTGATCGCTGCTGCATTCTTCGGCTTGCCGGCAAAGGCCCCGTTGAGATCAACCAGATGCAGACGACGGGCACCCTGATCAATCCAGTGTCTGGCCATCGCCGCCGGGTCTTCCGAAAACACGGTGGCGTCTTCCATGGCGCCTTGCTTGAGGCGAACACAATGACCATCCTTGAGATCAATGGCAGGTATCAGCAGCATATCGAATCAGTGTCAGTAAGTGAAAGGAAATACATCAGGGTTGCCACGTGGCAAAGTTGGCCAACAGGCGCAGTCCGGCTTCGGCACTTTTTTCCGGATGAAATTGCACCGCAAAAACATTATCTCGCGCAATCGCGCTGGCAAATTCGATACCGTAGCGTGTTTTGCCCGCTGCCAATCCCGCATCCTCGGGCGCAACATAGTAGCTATGAACAAAATAGAACCGAGCGTCATCGTCAATACCCGACCACAGGGCATGCGGCTGAACATGCTGAACGTTGTTCCAACCCATGTGCGGCACCTTGAGTGACGTGCCATCGGGAAGTTTCATTTGGTCTTGAGGGAAGCGTGGCACACGGCCGGCAAACACTGCGAGACCACGCGAATTACCTTCTTCGGCTTCGTCAAATAACATTTGCAAGCCAACACAAATCCCCAGGAAGGGTTTGCTGGCCGCCGCCTCTATCACTGCCTCACGCAGCCCGCGCGCAGCAAGTTCGCGCATGCAGTCCGGCATGGCACCCTGCCCCGGAACCACGACGCGATCAGCGCGCCGCAGTCGATCGGGATCAGCGGAAATCTCGACCTGGGCGTGCGGCGCAACGTGCTCGATGGCTTTTGCCACGGAACGCAGATTGCCCATGCCATAGTCGACAACGACGATACTGCTTTTCATGCGGACATACCTTGATTAGTCACGAGCGGCGTAGTGCGCTAAAAATTACCGAATCGACCGGCTCAAAGTGAGCCTTTGGTCGAGAGCACCTCGCCAGCGGCACGCGGATCGAGTTCGCAAGCCGCGCGCAAAGCCCTACCGAACGCCTTGAATACCGTCTCGGCCTGATGGTGGGAGTTTTCCCCGCGCAAGTTATCGATGTGCAGGGTAATACCGGCATGGTTAACCAAGCCCTGAAAAAATTCGCGGATCAGATCAACGTCGAAACTACCGATGGTACTGCGTGTGTAAGGCACGTGATAGACCAAGCCAGGACGCCCGGAGAGGTCAACCACCACTCGAGACAGTGCTTCATCCAGTGGCACATGCGCATCGCCATAACGCCGCAAGCCTTTTTTGTCAGCCAGCGCTTTCGCCAGCGCCTGACCAAGGCTGATGCCAACGTCTTCAACCGTATGGTGGGCATCGATGTGCAAATCACCGTCCGCATGGATCGTCAGATCGATACGACCATGGCGTGCAATCTGATCAAGCATGTGATCGAAAAATCCTACGCCCGTAGCAATATCAGACGTGCCGTTACCATCCAGATTCACGGCAACGCGAATTCGGGTTTCGAGGGTATTGCGAGTAACTTCAGATTGCCGCATGGTGGATGAGCGCTAAGTCAAAACTAAGTCAAGAGGATCACGATGCTGATGCGATGGCGGTAAAGCAATGTTGTCAGCGTAATTGACGGGGCATAATACCATCGGCGTGAGTTTCTCAAACGCCCAGCATTCCTGCGAATAAACCCATTTCTGACTGCCTCTCATGAGCCGCTTCTGGAGCCCAATTGTTGGTGAACTCACCCCGTATGTACCGGGCGAGCAGCCAAAAATGACCAATTTGGTCAAACTCAACACCAACGAAAACCCCTATGGCCCTAGCCCACGGGTGCTGGAGGCGATTCGGCAAGCAACCAGCGAATCGCTTCGGCTCTATCCTGACCCCGGCTCAGACCAGTTACGCAGTGTGATCGCGGCCTATCACCACCTGCAACCCGAACAGGTATTTGTCGGTAACGGCTCCGACGAAGTGTTAGCGCATGTTTTTCTGGCACTGTTGCGTCACGAACGCCCAATTCTGTTTCCTGACGTCACCTACAGTTTTTATCCCGTGTATTGCGGACTCTACGGCGTTAGCTTTCAAACCGTCGCCTTGTCCGCCGATCTGTCAATTTGCCCGGATGACTTTATTAAACCCAATGGCGGCATCATTTTCCCCAACCCCAACGCACCGACCGGTCGCTTGCTGGCGTTGGGCGAACTGGAACGCATCCTCGGCGGCAACCCCGAGTCCGTCGTGGTGATCGATGAAGCCTATGTCGACTTTGGCGGTGATGAAAATCCGGCGAGCATTCCCAGCGCGCTGCCACTGATTGCGCGCTATCCGAATTTACTGGTCGTACAGACGCTATCAAAATCGCGTTCGCTAGCCGGTTTGCGCGTAGGCTTTGCCGCCGGCCACCGCGACTTGATCGAAGCCCTGGAGCGGGTGAAAAATAGCTTCAACTCTTATCCTCTGGATCGCCTGGCTCAAGCCGGCGCAACCGCTTCTTACGCTGATGATGACTATTTTCAAGCAACTCGCCTAGCCGTCATGCGCAGTCGCGCGACGCTGGTTGCGGGAATGGAAAAGCTCGGCTTTGAGGTAATCCCATCCGCCGCCAATTTCATCTTTGCTCAACACCCGCAGCATGACGCTGAAAAGTCAGCCGCTGTGCTACGGCGCGATGGCATCATCGTGCGCCATTTCAAGCAGGAGCGCATCAAAAACTACCTGCGCATCACCATCGGCACGGATGAAGAGTGCGCGCGCTTGCTTCAGGCCTTGACGACATTGAGCGCACAGACCACGCTACCAGAGTAACTGGCGCCGATTCAGCCCTTGTAGCGTAACTCCGCTGCACGCGCATGGGCGGCCAACCCCTCGCCGTGCGCGAGGGTCGACGCAGTGGGCCCAAGCTTGGCGGCGCCAGCGGCCGTTATATCGATCATGCTGGAACGTTTCTGAAAGTCATAAACGCCCAGCGGTGATGAAAAGCGGGCGCTGCGCGAAGTCGGCAAAACATGATTCGGCCCAGCGCAATAATCGCCTAGCGACTCCGAGGCGTAATAGCCCATAAAAATAGCGCCGGCGTGACGAATCTTGTCTGCCCAGGGAGCGGGATCGGCCAAGGCTAGCTCAAGATGTTCCGGTGCGATGTGGTTGGCGATTGCACAGGCTTCATCGAGATCGCGCACATGAATGAGCGCACCGCGCCCAGCCAAAGACTTGGCAATCACCTCACGACGTGGCATGTCCGGTAGCAAGCGACTAATGCTGGCAGCGACCTGATCAAGGAAGGCCGCATCCGGCGACAACAGAATGGACTGCGCCAGCTCATCATGTTCGGCTTGGGCAAATAGGTCCATCGCCACCCAATCGGGATTCGCCTGGGCATCGGCAATCACCAGCACTTCAGACGGGCCGGCGACCATATCAATGCCGACGGTGCCAAAGACACGCCGTTTAGCGGCCGCGACATAGGCGTTGCCCGGACCGACGATCTTGTCCACCTGGGGAATTGACGCCGTGCCGTACGCCAGAGCAGCCACAGCCTGCGCGCCGCCTATGGTAAAGACGCGATTGACGCCAGCCAGGCAAGCCGCGGCAAGCACCAAGGCGTTGCGCTCGCCACGCGGTGTCGGCACGACCATGATCAGTTCTCCGACGCCGGCTACGCTGGCGGGAATGGCATTCATCAGCACGGAGCTGGGATACGAGGCCTTGCCACCGGGAACGTACAAGCCAGCACGATCGAGTGGTGTGACTTTTTGACCAAGGCGTGTGCCGTCCTGATCAACAAAACTCCATGACTCGGCGCGCTGACGCTCGTGGTAGTCGCGCACACGCATGGCGGCGGTTTCCAAAGCTGACCGCTGGTCAGCGGGCAAACTGACCAGCGCTGCATCGAGGGCACTGCGCGGCAGTTCGAGCTCGTGCATCTGGGTAACATCGAGGTGGTCGAAGCGGCGGGTATAGTCAATCACCGCCGCATCGCCCTCAGTGCGCACCCGCGCGAGGATGTCGGTTACAGCCTGTTCAATAGCGACGTCAGTCGAGTTGTCAAAATGCAGCAGCGCATCGAGCGTTTTAGCGAACCCGGCTTGCGCAGAAGATAGCCGGCTAATCATGCCGTCACCTCGACCACTTGTTTGAATGCGTCAATCACTGGCTGCAGCGCGGCTTTTTTTATCTTTAGTGCCGCCTGATTCACCACCAGTCGAGAGGAAATTTTCATCAGCTCTTCCACCTCGACGAGATTGTTCGCCTTAAGCGTGCTACCACTGGACACCAAATCCACGATGGCATCGGCCAAACCAACCAGCGGCGCCAGTTCCATCGAACCGTACAACTTGATCAAATCAACATGAACGCCTTTGCTGGCGAAATGTGTCCGCGCAGTGTTGACGTATTTGGTCGCAATACGCAAGCGCGACCCCGGCCGCACCGCGGATTCGTAATCAAAACCTTTCGGCACCGCCACACACATGCGGCACGTAGCGATGTTCAAATCCAGCGGTTGATACAAGCCGCCACTACCATGCTCAAGCAGTACGTCTTTCCCAGCAATGCCCATGTCTGCAGCGCCATACTGCACATACGTTGGCACATCCGATGCGCGTACGATAACCACCCGCACATCTGGCCGATTGGTGCCGATAATCAGCTTGCGTGACTGTTCCGGATTTTCTGCCGGAACAATACCTGCCGCGGCTAACAAGGGCATGGTTTCTTCAAAAATGCGCCCCTTGGACAGGGCAATGGTAATGCCACTCATGATGTCCCCTTGCTACGCGATTACTTTACCCGACGCACATCGGCGCCAAGACAGGCCAACTTTTGCTCCAGCGAATCGTAGCCTCGATCAAGATGATAAATACGCTCGATACGCGTTTCACCGGCGGCTACCAGCGCCGCAATCACCAAACTCGCCGACGCGCGTAGATCGGTTGCCATCACCGTAGCCCCCTCAAGTTGTTCACGACCTTTGACAAAGGCGGTATTGCCATCAATCTTGATATCTGCACCCAGGCGAATCAACTCCACCGCATGCATGAAACGGTTTTCAAAGATCGTTTCGCGTATGACGGCAGTACCATCGGCAACCGCATTGATCGCCATAAACTGAGCCTGCATATCGGTGGGAAACGCCGGGTAGGGCGCTGTGCGAATACTGACCGCGGTCAGTCGTTTCGGTGCCTTGAGGCGAATCGCGTCGCGCTCTAGCGTAATGTCACAGCCGGCATCCATCAGTTTATCGATAACAGCATCCAGATAAGCGCTCGACGTGTCGGTCAAACGTACCTCACCACCGGTAGCCGCGGCAGCACACAAATAGGTGCCGGTTTCAATCCGGTCCGGCATCACTTGGTGAGTAGCACCATGCAAGGCATCGACACCTTGAATGCGAATCACATCGGTACCGGCACCGGAAATGCGCGCCCCCATGGCCATCAGGCATTTGGCCAGATCAACGACTTCCGGCTCGCGTGCGGCATTCTCGATCACCGTTTCCCCATCGGCCAAGCAAGCCGCCATCATGAGGTTTTCCGTACCGGTGACGGTCACCATGTCAGTAAACAACCGTGCGCCTTTCAAACGACTGGCTTGCGCATGAACGTAGCCATGCTCAACACTCACCTGAGCCCCCATCGCCAACAGTCCCTTGATGTGCTGATCTACCGGGCGTGCGCCAATAGCACACCCACCTGGCAGACTGACACGGGCTTCCCCCGTGCGCGCGACCAAGGGGCCGAGCACCAGAATCGCTGCACGCATGGTCTTGACCATCTCGTAGGGGGCAACGGCATTATTCAGGCCCGACGCATCAAGCGTGACCACATCACCACCACCGAGTGAGGCCCCCAGTTGCCGATCAACCTTGACGCCCATTTGTGCGAGCAGTTTAAGCATGGTGCCGATGTCGTTCAGATGTGGCACATGTGTAAAAGTGACTGGCTCCTTACTCAGCAAGGCAGCACAAAGCAACGGTAGTGCCGCATTCTTGGCACCGGAGATGGCTATTTCACCGGTCAGTGCGCGGCCACCGGCTATCAATAAACTATCCATTAATTTTCCATTCTTCCGGCGTGAGTGTGCGCATGGACAAGGCATGCAAAACGCCGCTGTCGAAATGCGGTTTCAGTACCTCGTTAACACGTTGCTGCCGGCGAACACGATTTAAGTTTGCGAAAGCTTCGCTGACGATAAGCGCGGAAAAGTGCTGGCCATCACCATCAACGGCGATATGGCTGCAATCAAGGCCTTCGCGCAGCCATTGTTCAATCTGTTCTGGAGCGAGCATGGTGTCTTTCGTTTATCAAGCGCGCAACTTATAGCCGCGACGCAACATGGTCAAAGTAATCAGTGTGAGCACCGTAAGGCAGGCAAGATTGGTCACCAGACTGGTCCAGGGAGAGACGTCAGACACCCCGAAAAAACCATACCGAAATCCGTCAATCATGTAAAAAACCGGATTCCAGCGCGACAAAGCCTGCCAAAACTCTGGCAGCGAGTGGATCGAATAAAACACGCCGGATAAAAACGTTAACGGCATGATCAGAAAGTTTTGGAAAGCGGCCAGTTGGTCAAATTTTTCTGCCCAGATCCCAGCAATGATGCCCATGCTACCCATCACGGCCC
>CAZFSH010000159.1:0-6750 GCA_964521935.1 uncultured Propionivibrio sp. | reverse complement strand
TTGTTTGATCTCTTCATGGCTCCATTCTCTCAAGATTAGGAGCCTCCTCAAAATCCGGGGCGATTCACTTGGGGTAAGACCGCAAACCCTCGCGGATTAGCGTAGCCGGATGTTATGGATTGGCAAACCGATGTTCTTGAGTTCACAGGTCAAACTTTTTAGTAAAAGAGACAGAGTGAAGGTCTTAGCACAAAGACCTTGGAAACTCAGTTCCTGTGAGACGGCATGTGATTAGCCCCAAACGAGGCGCAATGACTCAGGCGATGAACCATTGTGAAAAAATCCTTACGATGCGCGATAAAGAAGGGCCTAACCCGCCCCCCCATATCGCCAGCTCCACCCAACGAGCAGTAGTCCGATACCGGCGAGCCAGCTACCCATGACCCGCAGAACCAGCCGGCGCCATTCGGGGCCGCTGGCCATCGCGATTGTGGTAGCTGGGACAAGACTGGCCAATACGAGCACACTGAGCAGTGTGCCAAGCGCAAGCAGCGAAGCGTCAGGCAAGGCACGCAAGACCTGTCCCTCGCTGAAGCCGAGTAATGCGCCACCGACCAGCACCCATAGCATCACCGGCCACGCAGGGCGCTGCGCATTGATGGCAATCATGATCCCGCCGCCGAGCATCGTTAGTGCCGGCATTAGGCTAATTAGCGGCTCGGCCGGTATTGAGCTGGCCAGCAAACCCACTGCCGCACCCACTAGCCACGCTACCACCAATCCCATCGTCCGCTGCCGGGCTTGTGCTGTCGTCCCCAGTCCGGCCAGCACCAACAGCGTCACCATAGGTAAAAGCGACTCCACACTCAAAAAGAAGTGACCGATACCATCGTAGATCGGACCGAGGCCGGTTGAGACAAGGTGAGCCTGCGCCAGACCCGGCAACAGTAGCACCGCGACCCCGATAGCGCGCTGGCGTGAGGTAGTCATCGCACTAAGGCGCTACTGAGAAACACGCAGCCTCCTGCGCCAATCAACGCCCCCATCCCCCGCACCAGCGCCGCACCATGTGGTAGCCGGTGCAACAAGCCAAGACCGATGCCAGCCGCATGGAGCAACCCCGTACTCACGACAAAGCCAATGCTGTAGGCGAGACCATTGGCACCTGCCGGCAACTCGGTCCCGTGCGCATGGCCATGAAACACCGCAAACGTCGCCACCATCAACGCTGCCACGACCAGCGGCGGACGCGCCGCGAGAAGCACTGCCAGGCCAAGCACAAGCGCCGACAGGGCGATGCCAATCTCTACACCGGGCAGCACAATACCCACTAGCCCCAGAAAGCCACCAATCGCCATAACCAGTGGGAACGCCACTGGCAACACCCACAAGGCCGGATTGCCAAGTTGCGCGCCCCACAAGCCGACAGCCAGCATCGCCAGGACATGATCCCCCCCGTTCACCGGGTGCGCGAGCCCCGCAAGGAAACCACTGGCGCTGCCACTGTCGCTATGAGCTGCTGCAGGTAAGGCGACACTGAGCAAGAGCAGCAGTGCCCAAGAATGTGATGACGCGGAAAGTAGGCGCATGGTGAAACCGTCTGTCAGAATTTGATGCCGACAATCATCAGCGTGCGCTGTATTGTCCAATAAGCACCGAGAGTGCCGAGTGTGTAAGCCGGTAGCTTTTGCAGTACCGTTGGCCACTCGATCGCCAATTGGCGATAAGACCAGCGCAGGGCAAACACCAGTACCACAAAGGCTAGCTGTCCGGCTTCCACGCCAACGTTAAACAGCAGCAAAGCCAGCGGGATTTCCCGCTCCGGCAGACCCAAGGCGGTCAGACCGCTGGCAAAGCCGAAGCCATGTAATAGTCCGAAGATAAACGCGACCAACCACGGGTGACGGATCGTCAAACTAGTTTCGCCGCGCCAAACGCGTACCACTTCGGGAGCCAGAAAGAGGATGGAGAGCGCAATCGTGGCATTGAGCGCGAGCGCGGGTACCTGCACGTGCATAAGTGTGGCGATTGCAAGCGTAATGCTATGGGCGACGGTAAAGCTGGTGATGGTTTTGAGTAGCATCCAGCGGTCACGCACGATGAGCAGCAGTCCGAGTACGAAGAGCAGGTGGTCGATGCCCAGCGCAATGTGTTCGATACCCAGAACAACATAGGTGCTGGCGCCACTCGACCCAGAGGAGTTCAGCCGTACGCTGGGGACTTCTGGCTTCAGTAAATGCGTTTCGACGCGCCCGTCGGCGTGGCCAATACGGAGCAGTACATCGGTGGAGAAGGCTTCCAGCCCCTCGATCGTCACCACGTCGCCAGCGATGCCACCGTCGCAATGAATTGCTGCGCGGTAGATCCAGCTTTGGGTCAGTCGTTCAGTGTTCGCCGCACCGACTGGCGTGCACCGTCCGGGAAACACCGGCGTCATGGCCAGCGGCTCACCTAGGCTTAGCGGCTGTTTCCAGATCACCCGATAGTCACCCGGCTGCGCTTCCTGCAATTCCAGAAACCCCGGCTGCAGTTCGTGCGCGAGGCTATGGTGGCTAATCGCACCCTGCAGGACGATGAGGAGCACGGCAAGCCGACGCAGCAGCGGCATCATGGCGTGGCCTTTGGCTTAGCAATGTCAATGCGATACGTGGCGCGCAGGGACTGATAGTGCGCATCACGAGCACGGTTACGCTGGGCATTACGCCATTCGCGCTCAACGAGCGGGCGAACGTCTGCCAACGGTAGGTTGGCACCCGCTTCTCTTCCAGTGATACGGACCAGATGCAGACCATAGCCAGATTCAATGGGCCCCTGCCACTGGCCGGAGACATCAGCCTTGAGTGTGCTGAGTGCCGTCACGAAGGCATTGCCAAAGCTGCTGGCGATAGCGCGCTCACCGGTGAGCGCGTAGCGCGGCTGCAACACAAAGAGCGCGTCGCCATACGTTGAAAAGTCAGCCGCTGTGGCGCGGCGTATGGAGTTATTCAGCGCACTGCGGGCGCGTTCGATGTCGCTGCTTAGCTGCTCGCCACGTCGGGTGGGGTCAAAGAACACTTGTTCGAAAGCAAAGCGGGCTTCGCCGCGAAAGGTGTCGGCATGAACTTGTCGATAACTGTCGAGTTCGCTATCGGTGGGATTGGCACTGGCAGCGGATTCTTCGGTAATGATTTCGAGCTTCTGGCGCAGGCGACGACGGATCACGGTATCGTCACGGTCCAGCCCCAAGCGCAGGGCTTCGTTGGTAAGAATTTCGTCACGAATGTATTCTTCGATCAGTCCGTCCAGTTCGCTGGCGCTCGGCTGTCGTTGCCAAGTGCGGGCAAAGTTTTGCGTGAGGGTGGTGACGCGTGCCTGGCTGACGACGATACGTTGTTCTCCGCCGGCATTGGCAGCCCAATAGGCATTGAGCGCAAATAATGCCAAGCCGAGTAACAGAAAGTGCACGAGTGGTTCGCGGAGTAAATTTTTCATCAAGCGTTGCGGTGAGAGGTTTATTGCCATTAGTCCAGTGATGAGGGATGGAAGTCTTTCTCGGGTGCCAAGTTTTCCAAGGCAGATCGGAGGGTCGCTAGGTCTTCATCGGGACCATATAGGCGAATTAACTCGTACTTAAATAATTGGTCAGTGGTGATTTTGCCGTTAAGCCATGCTTGCATTACCGCCGGCTCGGTAATCAGAACGATATCAGATGGTTCTGGACCAGCAACATGCGTTTTTAGGACAATGCGGTCAGCACCGGGTATCAGGCGCGACCACATCACGGCCGGGGTAAACACTAAAGCCACGGACGGCATGTTCGGGGGTAGGCGTCTGCGTAGCTGATCAAGTGTCAGCATGGCCTCCCATAAGGCGGCTTGCCCAACCCGGATCGGATCCATCTCGTTGCGCGGACTGAAAGTAGGCAAAATGCCTGCCTGCCGTGCTTGCCAGACGGCGGTGCCGACATAGAGCGCATTCGGATAAGCGAAATTTAACGACCCCAGCGCAATGCTCGCCGGATCCTCAAAGCCACAAGCGTGAACCGAGCACTGAAAATAAAGCAGTGTCATCAGCGCACAGGTGATACGTCTAGCGGATTGTCCGCGCATAGCACTCAATATAAATCAGGTGAGACATTTCGCCGAAAGGTGGAGACCCCGTGCCTTTATTGGAAAGTTGACGGTAAAGCAACTACCGACGCCCAGTTTAGTGGTGAAGAACGGATCGAATACTTTGGTTGCCGTGTTTTCGTCCATTCCGATACCGTTATCCGTGATGCTCAGATTGATGCACTCACCCGTACAGTAAGCACTTAAGGTCACTATGCCCTGTTCGCGCGTCTCGAAGGCATGCAAAGCGGCATTTTGGATCAAATTGGTAATAACTTGTCCTAACGAACCAGGAAAACCGTCGCACACAATTCCGGATGGAATTTCGTTAAGAAAAATCCACGGTTTTTGTCGGAATCCAGGACGCAAGATGGCGAGATTGTTCTTCACCACTTCCCTAAGATCGAATTGGCGGCGCAGTTCCGAAGTTTTGTCGACCGCGACTTGCTTGAAATTAGTAATTAGCGCTGAAGCACGTAAGGCTGAGCACTCAACCAGCTCGACCATCTCGATGCCCTCCGTGATAAAAGCTTCTAGCTCAGAACGGCGCACTTGGCCATCGCGAATCAGTGTGTTGAATTCAGTAATTCGCTGGTGGAGTGTCGTGGCTACCGTTACGGCGTTGCCTATTTCTAAGGTCACCGACTGGTCACCGCGCTCGGCCTTGGCCAGTGTTGGACGGGACATGTTGGCACGCTCGGCGACGACGACTGCCGTTAAACGACGGCGCAGTCGGGCAAGCCGCAGCCGTTCCCCTAAATCGGCAAGCAATTTAGCTTCAGACGGAAATGCGAGGGGGCTTTGCTAGGCACGGCGAAAACCGTATTAACACCGGACTCAAATATGTCAATAATGTTTTACATTTAGACGTTGATGCAGATGCCTTCGCTATTGCCTACTTCACCTCAAGGATGAGCTGAGAGGTGAATGTCGGACACAGGCTATTGGCGACATTGCAAGCTTGCGAAAAATACCGTGAATGGGAACCTGCGGGCCGCCTAATCTCCGCACCAGGATCACCGCCAAAAGTCTTTACAGTCGTTCGGCACATCAACGCAACGTAGGTTGGCTGCAACGTGAAACGCTGTCGTAAGTTTAGGTTTATTCGGCGGCTGCCCTGACGAAGAGACGAATGTTGTGCCGCTGACCCAAGCGGGCGGTTTAGATAAACCTAAACCGCCAAATCGTCTGAAACCCCTTGCGCTGACCGGTTCTCGGCAATCCCCTCCCCCTACTCCACACGCTCGACATACCCGGCCTCGCGCTGACTACGGATCGCCAGGACAAAGACGATTTCCATCTCGGGCACATAACGATAGAGCGCGAGATAGCCTCGGGTACGCCGGCCAATGACAAGTTCCCGCTTGCCGTTCCCAACCGGACGACCGATCAGGGGGTTCTGCTCCAAGACATCCAAAGCGGTGATGATTTCCCCAATACGCAGGCCAGGATTCTCAGCCTGATAGGTTGCCAGGTGTTCAAGGATGCGATCGAAATCGTCGGCGACCTCGGGTGCCAGTTCGATTCTGGCCACGTCAGCGTGCCAGTTTTCTGGCTACGGGACGTTTGGCAGATTTTCCGGCGACGCGGGCTTCGAGATACTTGCGCATCTCTGTCCAGGGAATGGTTTTGCCGGAGGACACAATGTCGGCATAACGCTGTTCAGCCACCACATCAAAGTCTGCCCTGAGTTCAGCCTGCTGCGTCTTTTCGGCAATGGCCTCCAGAATAAATCCATGGGCTGTCGTCCCGGAGCGTTTCGCTGCGGTTGCCACCCGTGCTTTCAGATCTTCGGGCAGGCGAATGGTCGTGGTGGTCATAACAGACACTCCGATTCAGAGATTGGAGCCTTATGGTAGCACTTATGTGCTACAAAGGGCGATCAGCTTTTCTCCGCATTATTTGCGGAAATTGATGACACTTATCTCCGCAGGACTCACCAAACCTACACTTACTCCCCTTCCCCATCTGGCTTTGCGGGCAGGTGAAATACCACTCAATTCCATGCCGTCGACATACCTCCAAGACCTTACCGATCTGGGCCGTCGACTTCCCCTGCTCCACCTGATTCAGGAATAGCAAGCTGACATTGCACAGCCCGGCCATGTCCCGTTGTGTGAGCCCGGTCTCCTCGCGCAATAGGCGAAGAATGGCGCCAATATCGGTGGCAGAGATAATCGAAACGGTACGAGATGTCATGGTCAGATCACAAACAGTCGTTGATCCTGTTATCCCGGTCAGATCTGGTTGATACCATTGTTTCAATACACCTGAAAATTGAAATGCGCCCAAAAAGGGCGCATTTCAAAAACGCAGACGATAGCCTGAACACAATGCTGCGTACATCTCAACTGAAGAAGTATCTACGGTAGATCAAAAAACCTCAATCTAGAAGACTGGCCAAGAAACCATATCCCGCGCCGCTAGGACCGGTCACTCCCACTCTATGGTGAACGAGCTTTTTATCCATTTGTTTTTAAAAGGATAAACGATTTCAAAAAGAAAATTCACCATCAAATTTACCATCAAGATGTTGTTGCTTATCAGTTCCAGACGATGCCAGACAGTGCCAGAAAAATAATTTTTTGACGAATTTCGCACCCGATTTTTCTAGTATGCAATTTGGATGATGGTATACGCATCCCTAAAGGCTTGCTGGCACTGCATCGGCAGCGTTTTCGAGTGGTTAAGCCAGACACTCATGGATGTCCTTGGTCATCAG
>CAZFSH010000158.1:0-6774 GCA_964521935.1 uncultured Propionivibrio sp. | reverse complement strand
CACAGCGACTGACTTTTCAAGCCCTCTAACCGATACCGATACCGCGATCGCGATCAATCTTTACCCTCAGTCAATCAGTGATAGCGGCTTTATTGCCGGCTTGTTGGCTACCCTTGCGGATAATCCCGCACTAGCCAAGCGTCTGATGTTTGAACTGCACGAACATGGCGCAAACAATTACTCAGGCGCGCTAGCCGGCCTGATTCCCCAACTCCATGCCGTCGGCGCGAAAATCGGCCTTGACCAGTTTGGCCGCGGCTTTGGTTCGCTGGACTACCTGCGCACACTCAAGATCGACTATGTCCGTATCGACGGCAGCTTCACGCGCGGCATCGACACCCATAACGAAAATCAGTTCTTTATCGATTCCCTAGTCAAAGTAGCCCATGGCCTCGACATCGCCGTGTATGCCGAATCGGTCGAAACCCCTGAAGAAATAACCACGTTACGCGCACTGCGCGTTGATGGACTGAAGGGCTACGGCTTGGCCAGGCCAGAAGAATGGCACAAACCTGGCTAACGCTTGAGCAACAAGGCCAGCTGCAAGCGATCATTCACCTGCAGTCGCTCGTAAATGGCTGTTAGGTGAGCCTTGACCGTACGCTCAGCAATGTTCAGCTTGCGGGCGATGTCCTTATTGCTGGCACCCGCCGCAATCATGTGCGCGACATCGCGTTGACGTTCTGTCAGCTGCGCTAGCCTGTCGGCAAGTTTCTCTGCTTCGGGTTCAATCGGGTGAGGGAGCTCTACGGCCGGGCTGCCTGACCCTGCCTGCAGCTTTGCCAACAACTGCGGCAAACTTGCACCGGAGACCCAGACCCCACCACGAAGTACCACATCGGTAATTTTTTTCAGCTCCGTAGCCGGCAAACGCTCATCCGCGCACGCCGCTACACCCGCCGCCAACGCAGCAATTTCCCGTTCTGGCACAAACGTGGTTCCCGCCAGAAGCAAAGGACTGCCACGACTTAGGGCTCGCCAAGCACGCAATTGGCCTATCGCATCCTCTACCAGCAAGGCAAAATCAAGTATGACCAAGCTGGGAGAGGACTTCACCACGGCCATCCACGCGGCCTCATCGCTCACTACCAGCGGTGGCGAAGCCAATTCCAGCAACGAATACCAGCCCTGCACAAAAGCGGCACGGCGGCTTAGCATCACAATCACGCAGTAGCGCTCCCCAAATTCTCTTTATCAAGTATGCCAGAATGCATTTGCTGCCCTGGGCTTATGAAGAGGGCGGAATACCCCACTTTCTAGCCATGCCCTACATACAGCGGAACGATCATCAGCAAATCAGTGCCCTCATCGATGAGGCGTCTGCGGATAGCGAGTTCCTGTCCTCAAGCCACCCCGAGGTGCTCGACTTTCTTGCTCGCTGCGATGTGCGCTTAGATGGCAGCATGAATGATCAGCAACCGTCAATGCTCAAGGCTGACCTCGGCATGATCCGCGTCATTGAAGACGTGATCGATCTGCTAGTCGCGCGCAACGTCATTTTATTTTCTGACCTGCCAGCGGCTGTGCAAACCAAGTTGCTGGCGCAAAAAGGACGCCGTGAGCAGATGTTCGGACACGGGGGTGATCTGATGGTTGCGGACAGTCCCCTTCTATGAGAGCCGCTGACGATGCACTCACCAGTTGTCTGGTGCTGCTCACCCGTTACTTTCACCGCCCGAGTAGCGCTCAGACACTGACCGCAGGCCTGCCACTGGAAAACGGTTGCCTAACGCCTGAGCTCTTCCCGCGGGCAGCCAAACGCGCCGGCTTGAGTAGCCGTGTGATGAGTCGCTCGCTTGAGCGCATTTCAGCACTGACGCTTCCCGCCGTGCTGCTGCTCAAGGGGGGGAGCGCCTGCGTAGCGGTAAAAAAAACCGATGCGGCATGGACACTGTTGCAAGCCGAGTCAGATGGCGGTGAGATAACCCTCACGCATGAACAACTGGCAGCGGAATACGACGGGCGGGTGATTTTCAGCCGACCGGCTTTCCGTTTTGACGCGCGTACTCACGAAGACCACATCCCCAAGCCTGGCCACTGGTTATGGGGCGCATTGCAACACGTCTGGCCGTATTACTCGGAAGTGCTGTTGGCCACCCTTCTGCTCAATATTTTCGCCCTCGTCACGCCCCTGTTCGCGATGAATGTGTACGACCGCGTCGTACCCAATCAGGCGATGTCCACGCTCTGGGTTCTGGCTATTGGCGCGGTACTGGTCGCGATTTTTGACTTCGTCATGAAATCACTACGCGCCTATTTTCTTGATGTGGCCGGCAAGCAAGTCGACACCATGTTATCGGCTACCATTTTTGAAACCGTGCTCGGCCTGCGCACCGCGTCGCGCCCGGAATCAGTCGGCGGTCTAGCCAATACCCTGCATGAATATGAAGGCTTTCGCGAGTTCATCACCTCGGCCACCATCACTACCTTGATTGACCTGCCCTTTTCGCTGATCTTCCTGTTGATCATCTTCTGGCTGGGCGGTCCATTGGTAATCATCCCCCTGCTCGCCATTCCAGCGATTGTATTTTCCGGTGTAGTCCTGCAAAAACCGCTCGCCGACACCATGCAGCAAGCGCTGCGTGTTGGCTCACAAAAGCACGCAACACTGATCGAAACCCTCTCCGGCATTGAAACCATCAAGGCGCTCGCGGCCGAAAGTCCGGTTCAAAGGCGCTGGGAACAAACCGTTGGTGAAGCCGGGCGCCTGGGCACACGTGGCAAGCTGCTGGCAACCAGCATAGTCAATCTGGCTCAACTGCTGCAACAACTAGCTTACGTTCTGGTGATCATTGGAGGCGTTTATCTGATCAACAAGAACGCGCTCACCGTCGGTGGCCTGATTGCCGTGTCAATTTTGACAACCCGCGCACTCATGCCTTTCGCCCAAGTAGCCGGACTGATCACACGTTACTTTCAAACCCTGCAGGCACTGCGCGGGGTGGACAACATCATGCGTCAACCGCTTGAGCGACCGATCGGCGTCAACTTTGTTCATCATGAACAATTTTTCGGCGATATCGAATTCCGCAATGTCACCTTCGCCTATCCCGGTCAGGACATTCCGGCACTGAAAAACGTGTCTTTCCGGATCAAGCGCGGCGAACGAGTCGCGTTTATTGGCCGCATAGGCTCCGGCAAAACAACTCTGGAAAAGCTACTGCTTGGCCTGTATTCCCCCTCAGAAGGCTCAATCTGGGTCGATGGCATCGACTTGCGTCAAATTGATCCAGCCAACCTTCGCCACAACATGGGTCATGTGCCGCAGGACGTCATACTGTTTCACGGCAGCATCCGTGACAACATCGTTCTCGGCGCGCCGTATGTCGATGACTCGACCGTTTTGCGTGCCGCGGAGCTAACAGGTGTCAGCGAGTTCACCCAATACCACCCGCGTGGCCTTGACATGCCAACGGGCGAGCGCGGCAGCCATTTATCCGGTGGCCAGCGCCAGTCTGTCGCCCTTGCCCGCGCTATCTTGCTTGACCCACCAATTCTGGCATTTGATGAACCAACCAACGCCCTGGACAACCGATCAGAAGAGCAATTTAAAGTCCGTCTGGAGAAACACCTTCGCGAGCAAACCTTGCTGCTGGTTACACACCGGATGTCCTTGCTGAGTCTGGTTAGTCGCTTGATCGTCATGGACGGTGGCCGGGTTATTGCCGATGGGCCGAAAGAACAAGTGCTCGAGGCTATTTCGGGAGGGCGCGTTCGTGCTGCGGGCAATTAAGAAACGGCTTGCACCCGTTGCCGACTGGACTAAGCAGCAAGGCCAACGGCTAGCGCACTTTGTCTTGCCCCCCGCCGCCGACACCGATTCGCCGGCGACGCCCATCCCGCAAGAAGACTTGGCCTTCGTACCCAGTACCATCGCCGCGCTGTTTCAGCAACCGCCACGACCAGCTATGTTGGTCGTGCGCAGCAGCGTCATCATGCTGGGCATCGCCTTTTTCTGGGCCGCCTGCACCCGACTGGATGAAATCACCATCGGTGAAGGGCACGTCATCCCGGCCAGCCAGGTGCAAGTGGTGCAGAACCTGGAAGGCGGCATCATCGCGGAGATTCCGGTACACCTCGGCGAAGTCGTGCAAAAAGGCCAGGTTGTGGTGCGTTTGGACGAAACCCGATTTGCCTCTTCGGTGGGTGAGTCCAAAGTCAAGGAAAGCGCTCTCGAAGCCAAAGTAGCACGCCTTACCGCCGAATCAACAGGCGCTCCTTTTGTATTGCCGCCAGAGGTCGCCAAGACCGACCCACAGTTAGCCAGCGATGTCACCACGCTCTACCAGAATCGACAAAACGAACTGGAAGCGACACTTGGCGTATTACGCCAGCAAGTGAATCAACGTAGCCAGGAAATCGCCGAGAAGCGGGCGCGCCTGACCCAACTTGAAGAAAGTCACAAACTCATCGCCCAAGAGCTAAAAATGTCCAAGCCCCTTCTTGCACAGGGCGTTATGTCCGAGGTGGAAATCCTCCGCATTGAGCGCCAGGTTGCCGACATTCGTGGCGAAATGGACGCAACGCGACTCGCGATACCGCGACTGGAAGGCCAATACTCGGAAGCGAAAACCAAGCTCGAAGGCGCACTCGCCAAATTCCGCGCCGACGCCGCTGACGAACTGGCCAAAACCAAAGCGGAGCTCGCAGGCACGGGCGCCAACAGCGTTGCCTTGGAAGACCGCCTGGCCCGCACTACCGTCCGTGCCCCGCTGGCCGGTATCGTCAAATCAATCAAAATCAACACCATCGGCGGAGTCTTACAGCCCGGCATGGATGTCATGGAGATCGTTCCAATCGAAGACAATCTTCTGATTGAAGCCAAGGTCAAGCTGGCCGATGTCGGCTTTCTCAAGCCGGGCCAAAGTGCCTTGGTAAAAATCTCCGCGTATGACTTCTCAATTTACGGCGGGCTGGAAGGCAAAGTCGATAACATCTCGGCGGATGCCATCACTACCGACAAAGGCGAAAGCTACTATCTGGTGCGCATCCGCACCGACAAAAACTACTTGGGTAGCACCGACAAGCCGCTCACCATCATCCCCGGCATGCTGGCTACGGCCCATATTCGCACCGGCGAAAAGTCCGTTTTGAGCTACCTGCTCAAGCCCATCATCAAAGCCAAGTACGAAGCCCTTAGGGAGCGCTGAAATTTACCCTAGCGCGCAGATTGAAACCTCCATCGCCGTACCACAGCGACTGACTTTTGCGCCAACCGGCGAGCTATACCCCTAGCATCGCTATTTATAGCTAGTACCAAGGTCCGATAGCTAGACAGGCTCCCGACGATTATTCTGGGGTGTAACGTGCAACTCGCCTCGTCAATTGTCAGGAGCATCACACATGGCCACCACTGCAAACATAGTCGGCATCGTCCGGGCTACATCTGGAACCGTTGTAGCGATTAACGCCAGCGGAGCCATCTGCCACCTAAAGCCTGGCGACAAAGTTTTCAGCGACGACATCATCCAAACGGCCGACGGTGCTGCCGCCCAGATTGAAGGTCTGAATGGTAAAACCATCGAAATCGGCCGAGCAGCAAGTTTGCTGCTGGAACACAATTTATTTGCGCCGACTGAACAAGCAAACATTGCCGAGGCCCAATCTGACGCAGAGCGAATTCAGCAACTGATCGCGCAAGGCGCCGACCCCACCAAAATTACTGAAGCCTCGGCCTCCGGTCCTGCAAACACAAACTATGACAGCGGCAGCATCCACACCATGGTGGAAGTCATCAGTGGCGATAAAGGTACTGTCATTGAGGGCTTGGACATCAAAGGCGTTGGCAATCTTGGCAGTTCCTTCGGTAGTGACCAAAACGGGGTATCCGGCAATGTTATTCAGAGCGGTTTAACTGTTGGGATTGCCACACATGCCGACCCCACGATTACCACGATTACCACGGGTACCACGTCAGACACTTCTATCACCGCCACACCAACAATCACCTTTACGCAAACAACGGTATTCAGCGGCACGCTTTCCGGTTCCGTGGTGGAAGATAAGGTCATCAACTCTGCCGGAACTGTAGTTCTGAACAGCACAGTACCTGCGCAACCACAGGTTATCGCCGCGACCACGACCAGTGATTACGGTACGTTCACCATCAAGACCGATGGCTCATGGACATTCACCATCAACGACGCCAGCCCAGCGGTGCAAGCACTGATCGCTAATGACAAGGTAACCGAAACCTTCACCGTCGCCACTACAGATGGCGACACCACAACGGTCACCATCCTGGTCACAGGGACCGATGATGCCCCTATGATCGCTACGTCAACCAACAACACGGTTCTGACTGAGGATATCCTGACCATCGCGTCCGGCCAGATCATGGTCACCGATCTCGATGCCAATCAGTCCGCGGTGGTAGCCCAGACGGTCACCAATAGCTATGGCACCTTTGCCGTTCAAGCCGATGGCACCTGGACCTTCACGCTCAATAACCAGAGCACTACCGTGCAGGCACTGACCGCCAACGATTCGGTCCAGCAGTCCTTTACGGTGGCAACGGTCGATGGCACTCAGCAGTCCATCTCTGTAAGTATCGTGGGCACAAACGACGCACCTGCCGTGACGGCACAAACGGCGACCGCTACCGAAGGAAGCAGCCGTGTCACCGTCGACGCCTTGACCGGAGCGGCAGATGTCGACTCCGCTACTTTGTCACTCATTGTGCCTTCGTCACTGCCGGCCGGTGTCTCCTACGACGTAGAGACCAAGCGCTTTGCGCTTGATCCAACCCACCCCGCCTTCAACAGCCTGGCGGCT
>CAZFSH010000157.1:0-6780 GCA_964521935.1 uncultured Propionivibrio sp. | reverse complement strand
CCATCGAAATCGCCATCTGGGTGGCGGTGGGCGGTCGCGCTACGCTCATCGGGCCAGTGGTCGGCGCGGTGGTGGTGAACCTGGCCCAAAGCTTTTTCACGCAAGCCTTTCCTGAATACTGGCTGTTCTTTTTGGGCGCGCTGTTTGTCGGTGTGACACTCTGGCTGCCCAATGGCATTGTCGGCTTATGGAAGCAACTGCAGGAAAAAGCCAGCGAGCGGCGCAAGCTCAAATCGGAGGCCACGGCATGAGCATCCTGTTGCTCGACGAAGTGACCGTCAGCTTCGATGGCTTTCGTGCGCTCAATGCGCTGTCGCTGAATATCGCGGTGGGCGAATTGCGCTGCATCATCGGCCCCAACGGTGCCGGCAAGACGACGATGATGGACGTGATCACCGGCAAAACGCGGGCAGATCGCGGTAAGGTGCTGTTTGATCAAAACGTCGATGTCCGGCGCATGAGCGAAGCCGCAATTGCTGACTTGGGTATCGGGCGGAAATTCCAGAAGCCGACGATCTTTGAAAACCTCACTGCCTTTGAAAATCTCGAACTCGCGCTCAAGGCTGACAAGCGCGCCCGCACCAGTTTGTTTTCAGTGCTCGACGATAGCGCACGCGACAAGGTGGTCGCGACGCTCAGTCTGATTCGTCTGAGCGGCGAAGCCGATCGGCAAGCCGGTCTGCTTTCGCATGGGCAAAAGCAGTGGCTGGAGATCGGCATGCTCTTGATGCAAGACCCGCGCTTGCTCCTGCTCGACGAGCCGGTGGCCGGTATGACCGACGACGAAACGGCGCGCACCGGCGAGCTCTTCATTTCGCTCGCGGGCAAGCATTCACTGGTGGTTGTTGAGCACGACATGGCCTTCATCGAACAACTGGGCGGCAAGGTCACGGTGCTGCACGAGGGCAGCGTACTCGCCGAAGGCGACCTGGCTAGCGTGCAGAACGACCAGCGCGTGATTGAGGTCTACCTCGGGAGATAAGCATGCTGAAGGTCGACAACCTCAACCAGTATTACGGCGGCAGCCACATTCTGCGCAATCTCAGTTTTGAAGCGCCGATCGGCAAAGTTACTACGCTGCTCGGGCGCAACGGTGTGGGCAAAACCACGCTGCTCAAAACACTTATGGGTCTGGTGCCGGCGAAAACCGGCAGCGTCTCATTCGATGGCGTCGATCTCACCCATGCCGCCCCGTATGAACGCGTGCGCGCCGGCATCGGCTTTGTCCCGCAGGGGCGGGAAATATTTCCGCAACTGACGGTGCACGAAAATCTGCTCATGGGCTTGGCCAGTCGCCCCAGCAGTACGCCGATTCCCGAGCGCATCTTCAGCATGTTTCCGGTGCTCAAACAGATGCTCGGCCGGCGCGGTGGCGATCTTTCTGGCGGTCAGCAGCAACAGCTCGCCATCGGTCGCGCGCTGGCTTTCGGCCCCCGGCTTCTGATTCTCGACGAGCCGACCGAAGGCATACAGCCGTCCATCATCAAAGATATCGAGCGCGCCATTCGCACCCTCGCCGAAGAAGGCAATATGGCGATTTTGCTGGTCGAGCAGTATTACGACTTCGCTGAAAGTCTGGCTGACTATTACCTTGTGATGGAGCGTGGCGAAATCATCGCGCGTGGCATGGGCGCGAGCATGCGAGTGGATGGCGTGCGGGGCATGCTGGCGGTGTAACAACCTGCCCGTGGTGGACCGTGTTGGCGCCAGCTTCCACAGCCAGAATGGCGGATACAATTTGCAGGCTTGATCCCACTCCGCCCCAGTGAGCCCTGTCGTGAATACCCCTATCGCCATAACGCATCTTGAGCAGCGCATTTTGCTAATCCGCGGTCAGCGCGTGATGATTGACGCTGATTTGGCTGAACTTTATGGCGTGCCTACCAAGCGACTCAATGAGCAGGTCAAGCGCAATCCTTCACGTTTCCCGGCCGACTTCATGTTTCAGCTCACCGCTGCAGAGAAAAATGAGGTGGTCGCAAATTGCGACCACCTCGCCAAGCTTAAATTTGCCAAATCTTTGCCTTATGCTTTTACCGAGCATGGTGCCATTCAGGCTTCCAATGTACTGGCCTCAGCGCAAGCGGTGGAGATGGGCGTCTATGTCGTGCGCACCTTTGTGCGTTTGCGTGAAATGCTGATCTCCAATCACGAACTTGCTGCCAAGCTCGACGCTTTGGAACACAAGACCGAATTGCTCTCGGTGCATCACGAAGCGCTTGCCGCCAACACTCGGGCGCAGTTCAAGCAGGTCTTTGAGACCATCCGCCAACTCATGGCCCCGCCCGACACCAGCAAGCGGGCGATTGGTTTCGTCAGAAGCGATACCGAGAACTAAAATTTCGTCCTAGCGCCGTAGCTTTTTCACCGACTGACTTTTCGAGGCGTACCCCTGCGCATAGTTGCGCTACCCAGACTACCCCTCCTTCCGCCGACTCCGCCACACATCACGCAGCGCTCGCTTGCGATCTTTGCGGCTCAGGTTTTCGTCCGATAGGGCGTCCAGCAGGTCTGCCACGCGCTTGGACTTGACCACGGCCCAGAGCGTCAGGCCGGTAAACGTGATCAGCCCGCCGACAAACACGCCGATGCGGTAGGGCAGGGGTTCTTCGCCCATGGCCAGCAGGTTCATGCCGAAAAAACCGGTAACCAGCGTGCCGATCAGGCCGAGCGTGGTGACCACTGTCAGGCGCATCATGGTGTTGGATTCGCGGCGCTGGGCGTCGCTGTCGAGGTAGTAGGACATCTCGCGCATCTCTACTTGCACATCGTTTTGCAGCGCGTCGGTACCGAGCAGGCCGCTGGTCATGCGGAACAGCGCCTGAATGTGCGCGCGCTCCGACACCTCGTGAAACCAATAGCGGTGCGTAAAGCGCAAGAAGCTTTCATAGTCGGCGCGCACCGCGCGTTTGAAGCGGCGCACCGATGAGTTGTCGCCCACGACCAGGGCGTCGATATTGTTGGCCATGCGTTCAGAAAAAGCCAGTAGCGCGCCGCGGTGCAAATGCGCAATCAGAAACAGTAAAAAGATCTGATGGCGAAACTGGCCGAGGATGCCGGTTTCGGGGTTGAGGAAGAAGCGCGAGGCGCTATCGCCGACAACAATGAGCGCATTGCCGGTGCATAGAAAACGGGTGTTGGGGCCGTCGGGGGTGTCCGTCCAATAGCGGTCGTAGCAATGACGTTGCTCGAATTTTTCGACATAGGCTTCGCGCATGGGCAGCGGCTCGTCCGGGTGAATCGAGCTGACCAGGCCCAGGCGTATCCACTCTTCGCTGGTCAGTGAGCGCGGGTTGTCGAGGGCGAGGTAGCCCAGCAGCGGCATGCGGTGATATTCCACCTGATGGAAGCGCAGTGCGCCCGGTTCATCACTGGCGTCGAGCACCAGCGGTGCCAGGATCCACGCCCAGTGCGCGCTGATGCCCGTGGTGTGGCGTTGGGCCGTGAAGTTGAGAAAGTGGTTGCGCCCCAGTGCGCCGGAATGTGCCAGCACCTGGCCCTTGGCGTCCAGCCATTCGGTGGCGTAGGCATTGTGCACGCTGTCGCCGTGTTCGTCCCAGCCGGTCGGGTAGGCGCGGCCAAAGCGATACATCAGATCGCGCGCCGTGCGCAGCGGAATGTCAGTGGCGGCGACCTCGATATTGAGCAAGACGATATCCAGGTCGTTAACGAAATACAGGTCGATGTGTTTGATCGACAGCGTCACCGGCGCTTGCTGCTTGCCCAGCTGGATGCGCACCGCGGCGACATCGCGGCGGCGGTAGATGCGCATCGACAGGTGGCGTTCTTTCTTGCCATCGCCGCCCTCTTCATGCTTGCTGCGATAGCCATAGATAAAGCGCTGCACATAGGGCAGGAAGGCAACGAATTCACGGTAGTGGCGTTCATGAAAATGATTGCCCTCCGAGCCCATTTCATTGTCGTGCAGTTTCCACGGGTGGTCGGGGAGTGACTCCAGCACTTCCCAATGGCGGTGGTAGCGTCCGCGTCCGGTCGAGTCCAGTTGCAATGGCCAGACAAGGATCTGGCGGAACTGCTTGACCATGCGTTCACTGCTCATGAGGGCTCCCCGTTTCGTTTGATGCCAGTGTAACCGTGTCGTCGGGTCGCGTCGGTGTTGGCGCAGGCACGCACCATCGTGCAGCGTGTGGTGCGTGCAGAGCGCTTGGCGGCACTGTACTGGTGCGTGATGCGGGGGCACCGTTGCCACGGAAAATGGCCCGGTGGCGGATGAAAAGCCTATTGAATCAGGCGTTCACGCATGCCAAGCGAGCGCCAGGCAGTGCCCTGGGCGGGTTGGCATGAGCCTCGCTATGGATAGCCTGTGCTGGTGCGCAGTGGCGCTCTTGTGGTGATGAGGATTGTTGACAAGCGCCGTTCCCCAGCGACTGACTTTTACCCGGACATGAGATCGTCGCCTTGCCCACTATTCCGCCCTGGCCAGCTCGTCTGGCGCTCGACTTCGCTCGCCGAGGTGATGCCACGGTGCTCACCCGCCGCGAGCATCAGGGCCCATTGCGTGTGCAAAAAGCGCTTTATCCGGAAGGGCCGGCGCGCTGCCATGCCATTGTCTTGCACCCACCTGCCGGTATTGTCGGCGGCGACCAGTTGCGCCTGCAGTTTGCCGTCGATGAAGGAGCCCACGCGGTGCTGACCACACCGGGTGCCGGCAAGTGGTATCGCTCGGATGGGCGCACGGCCAGCCAGCAGCTGACGCTAAAAGTCAGCCGCTGTGGCACGGCGGAATGGCTGCCTCAGGAAAGCATCGTCTTTAGCGGTGCGCAAGCGCATATGCAGGCGCGGATCGAGCTGGCCGAGGGCGCGTGCTTTATCGGCAACGAAACCCTCTGTTTTGGCCGACGCGCCAGCGGCGAAGCCTTTGCCAGCGGCCGTATCGGGCTGCAGACGCAGATTGATCTGGACGGCCGGCCGCTGTGGCGCGAGCAGGGGTGGATTGAAGGCGGCTCGCCGTTCTTGCAGTCACCCATTGGGCTTGCCGGCTTTACCGTGTGCAGCACGGTGCTGGCCGCGGGGGCGATGATAGATGTCGAAATCTTGGCCGCCTGTCGCGCTGTTCGCGCTGATGAAACTGGCGCGCAGTGCAGCGTGACCAGCCTGCCCGCCTTGACCGTAGGTCGTTATCTCGGACATTCGACCGAAGCAGCGCGGGCCTGGTTTGTTGGCCTGTGGTCGATATTGCGCCCGGCCTTGCTTGGCTGCCCGGCGCAAGTGCCGCGAATTTGGGCGACATGATCGAACACACTGAACTTACGACCACACTGACAAATTATGGAACTCACCCCGCGCGAAAAAGACAAGTTGCTGATTTTCACCGCCGGCCTGCTGGCCGAGCGTCGGCGTGCGCGTGGGCTCAAGCTTAACTACCCGGAAGCGGTGGCATTTATCAGTGCCGCCCTCATGGAGGGGGCCCGTGATGGCAAGAGCGTTGCCGAGCTCATGAGCTACGGTACCACGCTGCTTACGCGCGCCGATGTCATGGATGGCATTGCCGAGCTGATTCCGGAGATCCAGATTGAAGCCACCTTTCCCGATGGCACCAAGCTGGTCACCGTGCACCATCCCATTGTTTGATTATTTTGCGAAAAGGAGTAGCCATGCGTCGCTTGTCCCCCCTGCTGTTGGGCAGTTATGCCGCCACCTTTGCCACGCTGGTGTCAGCGCACCCCGGAAATCACAGTGCCGATGTCATGGCCACTGTGTGGCATATGCTGACGCAGGGCGATCACGTGTTCTGGCTCGCGGCTTCACTGCTGGCAAGTTTGCTGCTGGTGCGTGTGCTCCATCGCCGCGCGCTAAGCGAAGCTCAGGGCGAAGTTCAGCATGATTCCCGGTGAAGTGCTGGTTGCAGATGGCGACATTGAGCTTAATGTCGGCCGTCCGACCGTGACCATCGTGGTGGCCAATAGCGGCGACCGGCCGGTGCAGGTCGGCTCGCACTATCACTTCTTCGAGACCAATGAAGCGCTGTACTTTGATCGTGCCATGGCCTACGGCTGCCGGCTGAATATTGCCGCCGGTACGGCCGTGCGTTTCGAGCCGGGGCAAACGCGTACGGTCGAACTGGTGGCTTACGACGGTGATCGCGCGGTCTATGGTTTCCAAGGCAAAGTGCAAGGAAAGCTCGCATGAAAATATCGCGTCAGGCCTATGCCGAAATGTTTGGCCCCACCGTTGGCGACCGGGTGCGGCTGGCCGACACCGCTTTGTTTGTCACCGTCGAGCGCGACTACACCATTTACGGCGAGGAAGTGAAATTCGGCGGCGGCAAGGTTATCCGTGACGGCATGGGGCAGAGCCAGCGCTTGTCAGCGGACGTGGCCGACACCGTGATTACCAACGCGCTGATCATCGACGCCGTGCAAGGCATCGTGAAAGCCGACATTGGCCTCAAGGATGGTTTCATCGCCGCGATAGGCAAAGCGGGTAATCCCGACGTGCAGCCGGGCGTCACCATACCCATCGGTGCCGGCACCGAGATCATCGCTGGTGAAGGCATGATCGTCACCGCCGGCGGTATCGACAGTCATATTCATTTCATCTGCCCGCAGCAGATTGATGAAGCGCTGATGAGTGGCGTCACCACCATGCTCGGCGGTGGCACCGGGCCGGCTACCGGCACGTTTGCCACGACGTGCACACCGGGGCCGTGGCATATCCATTCCATGCTCGCCGCGGCCGATGCGTTCCCGATGAACCTGGGCTTTCTCGGCAAGGGCAATGTCTCCGTGCCCGGCCCCTTGATTGAGCAGATCGAGGCCG
>CAZFSH010000156.1:0-6886 GCA_964521935.1 uncultured Propionivibrio sp. | reverse complement strand
CGGAGGTATTTTCACCGGCAGCGATGCAGCGCGTTTTCTCGAGATGGGTGCCGGCGGCGTGCAAGTCGCGACGCGATTTACCGTCGCCAAAGAATGTGGCCTGCCAGAAAAAGTTCAGCAAGAATATTTCAAGGCCACCGAAGACAATATCGAGGTCAACCAGATCTCGCCGACCGGCTACCCGATGCGCATGCTCAAGAGCAGCCCAGCCATTGGCGACGGTATTCGGCCTAACTGTGAAGCCTTTGGATACTTGCTCGACGCTGCGGGCAACTGCCAGTACATTGAGGCCTACAACCGCGAAGTCGCGGCCCATCCGGATGAGCGCAAGATCAAGGTGATGGATAAAACCTGCCTGTGCACCCACATGCGCAACTTTGATTGCTGGACTTGCGGTCAATACACCTACCGCCTCAAGGATACGACCCACAAGAATGCCGATGGTAGTTATCAGCTACTTACCGCCGAGCACATCTTCAAGGATTACCAGTTCAGCACCGACAACAAAATTGCCCTGCCTGAATTGGCGGGTTAAGCACAGCCGTAGCAAAAGTCAGCGGCTGTGGGACGGCGTGTTTTCGCGCTTTTCAGGCGGGAAACACGCCCGTGGTCAGATAGCGATCCCCGCGATCGCAGACAATGCTGACGATAGTGGAATTTTCGACCTCGGCCGCAATTCGTAGCGCGACACACATTGCGCCGCCGGAGGAAACCCCGGCAAAAATACCTTCTTCACGAGCCAGCCGGCGGGTCATTTCTTCGGCAGCAGTCTGCCCCACCGGTTCGATGCGATCCACGCGCGCCGCCTCATAGATTTTCGGCAGATAGGCTTCTGGCCATTTACGAATGCCGGGGATTTGCGCCCCCTCTTCGGGCTGACAACCGATGATCTGGATACTCGGGTTCTGTTCCTTGAAATAGCGCGAACAGCCCATGATCGTGCCAGTAGTGCCCATACTGGAAATAAAGTGCGTGACGGCCCCGCCGGTATCGCGCCAGATTTCCGGTGCCGTGCCTTCGTAATGCGCACGCGGATTATCCGGGTTACCAAACTGGTCGAGCATGATGCCCTGCCCTTGCGCCACCATGCGTAATGCCAAATCGCGCGCCGCTTCCATGCCGCCACTGCGTGAGGTCAAAATCAACTCAGCGCCAAAGGCCTTCATGGTTTGGCAACGTTCGATACTCTGGTTCTCGGGCATGATCAAAATCATCCGATAACCGCGGATCGCCGCGGCCATCGCCAACGCAATGCCCGTATTTCCCGACGTCGCCTCGATCAAGGTATCGCCAGGTTTTATGTCGCCACGCTCTTCGGCGCGTCGTACCATCGACAGTGCCGGTCTGTCTTTCACTGAACCCGCTGGATTATTGCCTTCCAGCTTGGCGAAAATTCGATTGTTTCGCGCGAGCACGTCGCTACCGGGCAGGCGGTTTAGCTGCACCAGTGGGGTATTACCGACGGCGAACTCCAATCCACCCGAGATCATTTAGCCAGCCACTGAATGTATTCGCTAACCCCCTGCTCCACCGAGTAGAACTCGCCGGCGTAGCCCGCGGCGCGGAGTTGGCTTAGATCAGCCTGGGTAAAGCTTTGATACTTGCCTTTTAGCGCATCGGGAAAAGCAACGTACTCGATCAAGCCTTGCGCCACCAACTCAGGCAATGACAACGCGGGTTTATTCTCGAGTGCTCGGCAGGCATTCACCGTCGCCGCAGCGAGCTCGTTAAAACTTTGCGCCCGTCCCGTGCCAAGGTTATAGATGCCTGAACGGCCGGAGTAGAGGAAGTCGAGATTAACCTTGACGACATCTCCCACATAAACAAAATCCCGCCGTTGCTCACCATCGGCATAACCACCATAGCCTTCAAACAACTTCACCTTGCCGTCAGCGCGATATTGGTTGAAGTGATGAAACGCTACCGAAGCCATACGCCCTTTGTGTGTTTCACGCGGGCCATAGACGTTGAAATAGCGAAAGCCCACTACCTGCGATTCGGCACCAGCCAAACGCTGACGTACGATCTGATCAAAAAGAAACTTCGAGTAACCGTACACATTGAGCGGTGACTCGTGAGCACGCTCTTCACGAAACACGCCGCCACCGCCATAGACAGAGGCTGACGAGGCATAAAGAAATGGTACCTGCTCTTCCAGGCAATGCTCCAGCAAAGCCAAGGAATACTGATAGTTATTAGCCATCATGTAGCGACCATCGGTTTCCATGGTGTCGGAACAAGCACCTTCATGAAATACCGCTTTGACGGCGCCATCCAGCTCACCATCGGCAAGCATATCGAGAAAGTCTTCTTTGTCGATATAGTCGGCGATTTCACAATCCACCAGATTGCGAAACTTGTCGGCTTTTGTGAGATTATCGACAGCGATGATGTTGCTGATCCCTCGTTCATTAAGGGCCTTGACGAGGTTCGATCCGACAAAACCGGCTGCGCCAGTTACCACGTAATACATGCCTATATCCTTTGTTATGCGCTACGCAATTCATCCAGGGTGCACGTTGCTGTCCCCAGTTTGCCCACCACCACGCCAGCTGCACGATTAGCCCAGCGCATGGCGATGGGCATGGATTCACCACAGGCCAACATGACCGCCAAGGTAGCAATAACGGTATCGCCAGCACCACTCACGTCAAACACCTCGCGCGCCAAGGCTGGCTCGTGGATGGCCGCACCGTCGGTGAATAGCGTCATCCCTTCTTCACTGCGTGTAACCAACAGGGCAGTCAATCCGAGCTTCTGGCGCAATGCTTCCGCTTTCTGCTCGAGTTCGGCGCTGTTGGCCCATCCGCCAACCACTTGACGCAATTCACTTCGGTTCGGCGTCAGCAAGGTAGCACCGGCATAGCGCGCGTAGTCATCACCTTTGGGGTCCACCAGCACGGGCTTGCCGGCGGCGCGTGCGAGCTGAATCATCTCGCCAATATGCGCCAGTCCACCTTTGCCATAGTCAGACAGAATCACTACGTCACACTGCTGAACGCGTTCAGCGAACTCGGTCAGCTTGCTTTGCAAAATTTCGTGATCCGGCGCGTTTTCAAAATCAATGCGCAGTAGTTGCTGCTGCCGGCCGATGACACGTAATTTAACGGTCGTATTCAGCCCTGTGTCTTGATGCAGGCTGGCGTCTACGGCTGACTCAGCCATGAGCCGTTGCAATAGTTGCCCGGCTTCATCTGCCCCCACCACCGACAGCAAGGCACATTGCGCACCAATATCGGCGCAGTTGCGCGCGACATTCGCAGCGCCTCCCGGACGCTCTTCAGTGCGCTCCACTTTAACGATGGGCACCGGTGCTTCGGGTGAAATGCGCGCGACATCGCCAAACCAATAGCGGTCAAGCATCACGTCACCCACCACCAAAATACGTGCGCTCGCTGTGTCGGGTAGCGAATTCATCGAATTACTGCCGACCAATGGCAAAGTATTCAAAACCAGCCTTGCGCGGCACTACAGGGTCGTACAAATTTCGCCCATCAAAAATAAGGGGCTGTTTTAGTTTCGCTTTCATCACCGCAAAATCCGGGGCGCGGAACTCTTTCCATTCGGTAATGATAGCCAAGGCATCAGCACCATCTAAAGCCTCGTTTGGAGTGTCGACAAAACGGATGCCGTCGATGTCGGCAAATACGCGCTGCGCTTCGTGCTTGGCGACCGGGTCATAGGCGACAACCTTCGCCCCCCGCTTGATCAATTCGTCAACCACGATTCGACTGGGTGCTTCGCGCATATCGTCGGTATTAGGTTTAAACGCCAGACCCCACAGCGCAATAGTCTTGCCAGTGAGATTTTCGCCAAGACGTTTGACGATTTTTTGCGGCAAGACCGCCTTCTGATCTTCATTGGCCGCTTCAACCGCCTGCAGCACTTTAAGCGTCTGCCCTGCCGCATCTGCCGTGCGTATCAACGCCTGCACATCCTTGGGAAAGCAGGAGCCACCGTAACCAACGCCGGGATACAGAAAGTGAAAACCAATGCGGGGGTCGGAACCAATTCCTTTGCGTACATGCTCAATATCGGCGCCCAGCTTTTCTGCCAGATTGGCCAATTCGTTCATGAAGCTGATCCGGGTTGCCAGCATGGCATTGGCCGCATATTTGGTCAGCTCAGCGCTGCGAATGTCCATGATGATCAGTCGCTCATGATTACGCTGAAATGGCGCATAGAGTTCGCGCATCAAATCAATCGCCGTGGCGTCCTCGGCACCGACCACAATGCGGTCAGGTTTCATAAAGTCTTCAACCGCCGCGCCTTCCTTGAGAAATTCCGGGTTTGAAACAACGCTGTAGCTAATGGCTTCACCACGCGCCTGCAGTTCTTCAGTAATCGCCGCCTTCACTTTGTCAGCAGTGCCAACCGGCACTGTCGATTTGTCGATGATGACCTTGTAGTTTTTCATGTGCTTGCCGATATTGCGCGCCGCCGCGACCACATATTGCAGATCGGCCGAACCGTCTTCATCAGGCGGCGTACCGACGGCGATGAACTGCAAGGTGCCATGGGCGACCGCTTCTTCAACGTTGGTCGTAAAGCGCAAGCGCCCTGCGGCAACGTTGCGCTTGACCATGGCCTCAAGGCCCGGTTCATAAATCGGGATTCCGCCCTCATTCAGGATTCGAATTTTGTCGGCGTTAACATCCAGACAAAGTACATCATTTCCGACATCAGCCAGACATGTGCCGGACACCAAGCCGACATACCCGGTACCCACTACGGTAATTTTCATTGCCTATTCCTCGCCCATCAGGGTGCCAAATCAAATTCTTCTGTGCGGCGCGGCGGATAGGTTTCCCAGCCACCACATCCGGGACAGCGCCAATAAAACTGACGTGCCTTAAAACCACAACCATCACAGCGATATCGTGCCACACGCCGGGTATGGGTATGAATCAAGTTTTTCACCAACTCCAGATCAGCCCGCCGATCAGGCGGTACTGAGACCAATTGCGCTTGCAACAATTTATCCAGTCCCAGGAGCGTCTGATTACGACGCAACTCGTTGCGGACTAAAACATACGCCGCTTCCGGGCCAGCCGTTTCCAGTTCAGCCTGAAACACGGCGTCAAGCAGGTCTAGTGAGGGGTGTTGTTCAAGATAGCCATGCAACAGGCTTAAACCCTGCTCGCCACGACCTAATGCTTTTTGCGTATCGAGTATTTTGCGTGCGACTAAAGCCAGATAAGCGGGATTAACCTGTTCGACACGCTTCCACTGGGCGAGTGCCGTCTCGCTGTCGCCCTGCTTTGCTGCGAGGTCACCTTGCAGAATGATGCCGCGCACACACTTGCGATTAACGTCCAGCGCGGCGGCCAAGTGCTCAGTTGCCTCCTGATGATTGTCATGCAATATCTCTGATGCCGCCAACTCGCAATGAAATTGCGCGACTTCAACCTGCCAGATATGATCGGCGTGGTCCGGCATGGTTTCGGCCACCGCGATCGCTTTGCTCCAGTCCTTCTCCTGCTGATAAATCTCCAGAAGGTTACTTTTGGCTTCCTCATCACGCGAAGAATCACGCAGTTTGAGGAAAATTTCCTCAGCACGATCGAGCAATCCGGCCTTCAGATAATCCTGCCCCAGTTCTGATAAGGCCAATAAGCGCTGCTCTGCATCCAGGCCATCGCGTTCGACCAAGTTTTGATGCACCCGAATTGCACGGTCCGTTTCACCTCGGCGGCGAAACAAGCTGCCTAAGGCAAAGCGCAGCTCGACCGTTTCCGGGTCCATATTGGACGCTTCAATAAGGGCTTCGACCGCTTGGTCAGGTTTCTCATTAAGCAGAAAATTCAGCCCGGCAAAATAAGATTTGGGCAGTGAGCGCGACTCTTCCAGCAGCGAACGCAGATCAATGCGTGCCGCCATCCAGCCCAGTAAAAAAAATACCGGCAGGGCTAACAACCAAAGGTAATCAAACTCCATGGGGTAGTTCCATTGCGTTCATTTCCGACAGCTTACCGCGCGTTTGCCATCGCTTAAGCGAAAAAAAGCGGCACTCTCATCGAGTGCCGCTTTTCTTGTATCTGCCAGATCCTTACTGTGCAGCCGGATAATCGACACGCTCGCGTAGCTCCTTGCCAGCCTTGAAGTGAGGCACATACTTCTCAGGCACTTGAACTTTGTCGCCAGACTTGGGATTACGTCCCAAGCGCGGCGGCCGATAGTTCAGGGCAAAGCTACCAAAACCGCGAATCTCGATGCGATCCCCGCGAATCAGGGCCGAAGACATCGCGTCAAGAATCATCTTGACGGCGAATTCTGCATCCTTGGCCACCAATTGCGGGAAGCGCTCGGCGAGACGATTAATCAGCTCAGACTTGGTCATAGACTGAATCATTACTAAAGCTTTAGCTTACTGCTGATTCATCTTGGCTTTGAGCAGAGCACCGAGGTTAGTCGTGCCACTGCTTGCCGAGTTGTCAGCCGCTGCCAGTTTCTGCATGGCCTGAGTCTGCTCAGCCTGATCTTTAGCCTTGACCGACAAGCTGATCGAACGGGTCTTACGATCCACGTTGATGATCATGGTCTCGATCGCCTCACCCACCTTCAGGTGCTGACTCAGATCTTCGATGCGATCACGCGAGAACTCCGAAACGCGCAAATAGCCTTCGATATCGTCGCCCAGATCGATCACGGCGCCACGCTGGTCAACACTCTTGACCGTGCCATTGACCATGCTGTTCTTGTCATGGGTAGCAACAAAGGTCGTGAAGGGATCGCCATCCAGCTGCTTGATGCCCAGCGAGATACGCTCTTTCTCGACATCGATGGCCAGAACGACGGCTTCGATCTCATCACCCTTCTTGAAGGCTTGCTTGGCCTCTTCGCCAGCCGCCGACCAGGACAGGTCAGACAAGTGCACCAGACCATC
>CAZFSH010000155.1:0-6923 GCA_964521935.1 uncultured Propionivibrio sp. | reverse complement strand
AGATTATGGCCACTCTTTCATCCCTTGTAAACCCCTTTTTGAAAGATTTTTTCAATTATTGATCTTAGAATTCCACACATGAACGCTTACTCATTGATTCGGCCGGTACTTTTCCAGTTTTCCCCAGAAACTGCCCATGAGCTAACACTCCACTCGCTTGCTTTGTGGGGCAAGATTGCTCCACCAATACATGCCAAGGCTACAAATCCGATCGAACTAATGGGATTAACGTTTCCTAACCGAGTCGGATTGGCGGCTGGACTGGATAAAAACGCGACATCCGTTGATGGGCTTGCCAAGCTGGGCTTTGGATTCCTAGAGATCGGCACCCTCACCCCCTTACCGCAAGCAGGCAATCCTAGGCCCCGACTGTTTCGATTAACTGCCGAAAATGCAATCATCAATCGGATGGGCTTCAATAATGAAGGCATTGAGGCTGCGCTCACGCGCATTCAGCACATCCGTTACAAAGGCATCCTTGGTATCAACATTGGTAAAAACGCGGCGACTCCCATAGAGAATGCCACCAGCGACTACCTCACAGGTCTTACCAAAGCTTATCCATTTGCCAGCTACATCACGGTGAACATTAGCTCGCCCAACACAAAGAACTTGCGGCAGTTGCAAGGGGAGTCGGAGCTTGATGAATTATTAGGACAACTTAAGGCCCGGCAGGGCAAACTCGCGCAAGACCACGGTCGTTACGTTCCATTGGTTCTCAAAATTGCACCTGACCTTGATGATGAGCAAATCCGCCAAATTTCGGAGGCGTTGCGACGCCATCGGATTGATGGCGTGATCGCGACCAATACTACGCTGGGCCGTGATGGCGTTGAAGCATCGCCACTCGCCAAGGAAACCGGCGGACTTTCCGGCGCCCCACTGCTAAATAAAGCGACCGAGGTTGTGCGTCGTCTGGCCATAAACCTCCAAGGGGAGGTGCCGATCATCGCTGCTGGTGGCATTACCTGTGGCAATGACGCAATAGCCAAAATTGAAGCGGGGGCTTCTTTGGTGCAGTTATATAGTGGACTGATCTACCGTGGGCCAACATTAATCAGTGAATGCAAACGAGCCCTGTCCACGCACCCTGGCTAGTCAGATCTTTATTGTGTTGTAAGACGGTAGTACAGCGACGATAATTCTTTCGCTATGTGGCCCACACAACTTCTCAAAGATTACCTCCCCGCCCGAGCACCACTATGACCGCCTATCTCTTTGTCGTAATTAGTGCTGCACTAGTAAACAATGTTGTATTTGTGCGGATTCTGGGACTATGCCCCTTCATGGGGGTGTCGAAGAAACTGGAGACTGCTGCGGGGATGGCCGCCGCCACGACCTTCGTATTGACCATGGCTTGCGGGGCAAGCTACGTTATTGACCACTGGCTGCTTGAACCCAACGGCTTGGCTTACCTGAGAACACTGTCATTCATTGTAACGATCGCAGCGATTGTGCAATTGACGGAACTGGTCATTCAGAAAACGAGCCCGGTGCTCCATCAAGTGCTGGGTATCTATTTGCCATTGATAACGACGAACTGCGCCGTGCTCGGCATCCCATTGCTTAATGTTGGTCTGAAACATGACTTCATTTCTTCATTGCTGTTTGGTTTAGGTAGTGCGTTGGGGTTTTCACTTGCCTTGGTCTTATTCGGCGCAATGCGCGAGCGCCTTGAAGGCGCCGACGTTCCAGTACATTTTCGTGGTACGGCGATTGCAATGGTCACCGCTGGCATCATGAGTTTGGCTTTCATGGGTTTCGCGGGACTGGATAAGTACAAGTAATGCTCTCGGCGATTCTGGTTATGGCGCTGGGCGCCGTTGTCTTAGGGGCTGCGCTCGGGTTTGCCTCTGTCAAATTCCGCGTTGAGGGCGATCCGCTTGTTGAAAAAATAGACGCTATCTTGCCGCAAACCCAATGTGGACAATGCAATTATCCCGGTTGCAAACCTTACGCCGAGGCGATAGCCAAAGGGGAGGCAGAAATTAATCAGTGCCCTCCCGGGGGCGAGGAAGGTATCCGCAAGCTCGCTGACTTGCTGGGGCGTGAGTTCAAAGCACTCTCCGCGGAACACGGCGTCGAAAAGCCGAAGTCGGTCGCCATCATCGACGAACAAACCTGCATTGGCTGCACTTTATGTATTCAAGCCTGTCCGGTCGATGCGATCGTTGGTGCAGCCAAACAAATGCACACCATCATTGCCGAGCAATGCACCGGCTGCGAACTTTGCTTACCGCCCTGCCCGGTAGATTGCATCCGCATGGAGCCGACTGCCGAAACTGTCGAAACCTGGAAATGGAAATATCCAGTGATCGCCTTGAAACAGGTTGCCTAACCCATGCTCCGCAAACTTTTCAAATTCAACGGCGGCGTCAAACCGGCGTATCAAAAAGAACAAACGACCGGCCTTCCGATCACCGCCGCGCCACTTCCAGCCGAGCTCATTATTCCCTTGCACCAGCACGTTGGCGGCATGCCTCGCCCATTGGTGCAGCCCGGAGAACGCGTACGAAAAGGCCAAAAAATCGGCGAAGCCGACGGTACGGTTTCTGCCGCCGTACATGCCTCGACCTCCGGCACCGTCAAAGCCGTTGAGATGCGCAGAATGGCGCATAGCTCCGGCTTGAGTTCCTTGTGCGTGGTTATTGAATCCGATGGTGCGGACGAGTGGATAGAACGCCAGCCGCTTGACCTCGACACCGCCGACGCAGCCTCGATACGCCAACACATACTGGATATGGGTATTGTTGGCTTGGGTGGTGCTGTGTTCCCTACCCACCTGAAATTGGTACCGGGGGGCAATAAGCCTCTGGATACCCTGGTCATCAATGGCGCCGAATGCGAGCCGTTCATTACCTGTGATGATCTATTGATGCGTGAGCGAGCAGATTCGCTGATTCAGGGCATCCAACTCATGTGTCGCATCATGAATCCCAAGCTGGCATTGGTGGGCATCGAAGATAACAAACCCGAAGCGATCGCCGCCATGACGGCAGCGTTGAACCGTCTGGGAGACACGCACATAAAAATTATCGAAGTCCCCACGCGGTATCCGGCTGGCGGCGCTAAGCAGCTAATTCGTGTGCTGACCGGTATTGAAGTTCCGCACGGACAGCGCTCTACCGACTATGGCGTGCAATGCTTCAACGTCGGTACCGCGTATGCGATCTATGAAGCTTTAGCGCTTGGTCAGCCATTGGTTTCGCGCATTGTGACAGTCGCGGGCAATGTCACGGCAGGGAGAAACTTCGACGTCTTGCTGGGCACGCCGATGGAAGAAGTGGTTGCCTTGGCCGGCCCAAAGCCTGACAGTGATCGGTTCATTATGGGCGGCCCTATGATGGGCCTGCTCATGCCGGGGAAAGAAGTTCCAGTGGTCAAAGCAACCAACTGCATCCTGGTTGGTTCTCCGTCACTATTCCCTCCGCCACCTCCAGAAATGCCCTGCATTCGCTGCGGGGAGTGTGCCAAGGCCTGCCCGACTGATTTACAGCCCTTTGAGCTGTATTGGTTCTCGCGCGCAAAGCTTTTTGGCAAAGCTCAGGAATACAACCTGTTCGACTGTATCGAATGCGGTTGCTGCGCATACGTCTGTCCCTCACACATCCCCCTGGTTGACTACTATCGCTTTGCCAAAAGCGAAATCTGGGCGCGTGAACGCGAAAAAGAGTCGGCTGACCACGCTCGCGAACGCCACGAGTTCCGCCAGCTACGGGAAGCGCGTGAAAAAGAGGAAAAGGCAGCGCGGCTGGCTGCAAAAACCGCTGCTGGACGCGAAAAAGCAGCGGCGGCACTGGCCGATATTGCCAAACCTGACAATCCTGCCGCCCCCAGCCAGTCACCCGAACAAGATGCCAAGAAAGCCTTGATTGCTGCCGCCCTCGCCCGGGCTAGAGAGCAAGCCGCCACTACAACCAATATGACAGCCTCAGCCACAACGGCGGACACGGCCACCCTAACGCCTGAGCAACACGCAGAAATGGCCGCTATCGAAGCTCGCCGCGCCGAGATTCGTGCGATTGCCAAGCCACACATTCCATCAGACGATTGATCTGACGTTGTCCTGAAATTGCACTGAGATTGCCCCGAGAATCGTCCGACATGCTTAACAACTCCCCTTTTGTCTTAAAGCCAGCGAGCGTGCAGTCCGTGATGCTACGGGTACTACTCGCCTTGGTCCCTGGCGTTGTCGCCTATGTATGGATATTTGGCTACGCCATCCTGATGCAGCTAGCCATCGCCTCGGTGACGGCACTAATAGCCGAAGCGCTGGTACTAAGCTTGCGCAAGAAGCCGCTGCAGTTATTTCTCACCGACGGCTCTGCAGTACTGACCGCCTGTTTGTTGGCGTTGAGCGTCCCACCCATTGCCCCCTGGTGGCTAGTCGCGCTCGGCACCTTTTTTGCCATCGTCGTCGCGAAGCATTTGTACGGTGGCTTAGGGCAAAACCCGTTCAACCCCGCCATGGTCGGCTTTGCGTTAATGATCGTCGCTTATCCGCAATTGATGTCGCAATGGCCCGCTCCCAGTGTCGATGCCGGCACAGGTATTCCCGACATCAGCCTGCACCTGCAGGCCATATTTGGCGAGCGGCACCTGGATGCGATCACCATGGCTACGCCGCTCGACGCCGTGCGCACCGCGCTGCACAGTGGAACGACGCTACCGCTACCAACAGGAGGTGGCTGGCAATGGGTTGCCGTCGGCTATGTAGTAGGCGGCGTTTACTTGCTGCAACAGCGCCTGATCAGTTGGCATTTGCCGGTTGCCTTCATTGGCACCTTGGTCGCCCTGTCCGGGGGATTTCATTGGCTTGATGCGCAACGGTATGCTGGCCCTATGTTCCACCTGTTCTCAGGTGGCGCGATGTTGGGCGCTTTTTTCATCATTACTGATCCGGTTTCCGGCTGCACCACGCCACGCGGCAAACTCATTTTTGGCGCCTTAGCCGCTTTGCTGACCTGGCTCATCCGCACCTTTGGCGCCTATCCGGATGGCATTGCCTTTTCGGTGTTGCTCATGAATATCGCCGCGCCATTAATTGACATGTTCACGCAGCCTGCCGTTTTTGGCTACAAGAAATCGAGTGGCCCTACATGACGCATGATCCCGCCGAGACAAGCGCAGCAAAGTCTGTAACAGCGCCTGCGCCAACATCACCGCAGTCCTATCCGGAAACGGGCGTCGCACGCGTATCCGCACGTACCGCACTGATACTGTTGCTATTTACCCTCGTGTTTACCGCCTTCATGGCTGGCACGTTCACGGCTACCAAACCCTTGGTCGACGCCAGCGCGCAAGCCGAAAAGTTGCGCATGATTGGGGAAGTGCTCCCTCCCGACAGCTACGATAATCAATTGCTCTCCGACAGCATCATCCTGCCAGCGCAAAACGCCCTGGGCACCGACGCAGAGACCACGCTGTATCGCGCGCGGCTTCAGGGGGCGCCAGCTGCCCTAGTCGCCGAAGCCGCCGCGAGTGATGGCTACTCCGGACATATTGGTTTGATCCTGGCACTGGACGCATCCGGAAAGTTGCTCGCCGTGCGCGTGACGCAACACAAAGAAACCCCGGGCTTGGGCGACTACATCGACCCGAAAAAAGACCGTAACAAGCGCAGCCCGTGGATCACTCAATTCAACAGGCAAAGCTTCGATACGATTCCAGCTGACCAGTGGCGAGTAAAAAAAGATGGCGGTCACTTTGATCAAATGACCGGCGCAACAATTTCCGCGCGGGCTGTCACCAATGCCACGCGGCGAGCCATGGAATGGCTGTTACCAAAACGCGACAGCTTGTTCGCTCAGCCCGCGAACACCCGCTATGTCGAGGGAGTAAACCAATGAGTGCCTACCAAGACATTGCCCGCAACGGGCTATGGACACAAAATTCGATTCTGGCTCAGATGCTCGGCCTGTGTCCGCTACTGGCGGTCAGCACCAACTTCGTCAACGCATTCAGTCTTGGTCTGGCCACCATCGTTGTCATGATGATTGCCAACCTGGCGGTGTCTGCCTTGCGCACCTTCATCCCGTACGAAATCCGCATCCCGATCTTTGTGCTGATCATTGCTGCGCTGGTCACCGTGGTGGATCTGGCGTTCAATGCCTTTCTGCACGATCTGTATCTGGTGCTCGGCATTTTCATCCCGCTGATTGTGACGAACTGTATTGTGCTGGCCCGCGTGGAAGCGTTCGCTGCCAAAAATGGCATTCGTGCGGCCACCTTTGATGGCCTCATGATGGGCATCGGCTTTCTCTGGGTAATCAGCCTGCTTGGCGCCATTCGTGAATTCATTGCGCAGGGCACCGTTTTTTCAGGCATCGAGCAATTAATCCCCGGCGCTCATGGCATCAGCCTGCTCGGTGAGGATTACCCCGGCTTTCTGATTGCCATCCTGCCGCCCGGTGCATTTTTTGTCTTGGCGCTGATGATGGCGGCGCGTCACTGGTGGGAAGAACGGCGCGCCAGCCTGCGCCGCCATGCCACGACGACTTCTTCCCCACTGCAGCCCAGCCAGCCGTGACCCCGGCCCAGCGCGAGGAGTTTTTCCGCCGGCTCGCCGCCGCCGAGCCCGAACCGAAAACCGAGCTCGTTTATCAAACGCCGTTTCAGCTGCTCGTTGCGGTGGTCTTGTCCGCGCAAGCTACCGACAAGGGCGTGAATCGGGCCACCGGGCCCCTGTTTCGCGCGTACCCCACGCCCGCCGCGCTGGCCGAACTGGGCGAGGCAGGTATTGCCGACTACATTCAGACCATCGGCCTGTACAAGACCAAAGCCAAAAATGTGGCGGCGTTGTCGCGCCTAATTGTCGACCAGCATGGCGGCGAGGTGCCACACAGTCGCGAGGCGCTGGAGGCACTCCCCGGCGTTGGCCGAAAAACGGCCAATGTCGTGCTTAATATCGTGTTTGGTGAACC
>CAZFSH010000154.1:4796-6982 GCA_964521935.1 uncultured Propionivibrio sp. | reverse complement strand
CGATCAGCCTCAGCAAAATTTTTGGCTTTTTTCGCATCAATGCGCGCCTGCACCAGCGCCTCAATCTGTTCAGTGCTCAGGCCACCAGCCGCCTCGCCGCTAGCTGCCTGCAAAAACGTCTGCGGATCACGCTGCAGTAAGCCCAAGACAGCGCCCAATCCCTTGAGTTGAGCTACCAAGGCGGTATTACCGCGATTGATTTCCCCTGCCAAATCAAACAACACCGCAACCGCTTCCGGTGTGTTGAAGTCATCGTTCATGGCCGCCTGAAAACGCAGCCCATGCGACTCTGTCCAATCGACCGCAGCAGCGATCGCTTCGTGGCCGCGCAGGGCGGTATACAGACGGCGCAAGGCCGCATGCGACTCACTGAGTTGATCGGGCGAAAAATTCACAATGCTGCGATAGTGCGAGCGTACGACAAAGTAACGCAACACTTCGGCATCGTATTTGGCCAGCGCATCACGCACGGTAAAGAAATTACCGAGCGACTTGCTCATCTTTTCTTCATCGACGTTCAGCGCACCCGAGTGCATCCAGTAATTGGCAAAGGTCACGCCATGCGCCCCTTCACTCTGCGCGATTTCATTTTCGTGATGGGGAAATTTCAGATCCGGGCCACCACCATGAATATCAATGGTTTTGCCCAGCACAGCGGCAGACATTGCCGAGCACTCGATGTGCCAGCCAGGGCGCCCAGTGCCCCACGGTGACGCCCACTTGCTCTCTGCCGGCTCGGTTTCTTTAGCCGATTTCCACAGCACGAAATCGAGCGGATCGCGTTTGGCTTGATCGACGGCGACGCGCTCGCCCGCGCGCAGATCATCGAGCGACTTTCCGGACAGCTTGCCGTAACCGGGAAAGCTGCGTACCGCGAAATTCACGTCACCATCAGTGGCCTGATAGGCGAGGCCTTTCTTTTCCAGTTCTCCGATGATCGCCAGCATCTCCTCGACATACTGCGTCGCACGGGGTTCCTGCTGCGGTTCTTGCAGGCCCAGGGAGGCAAAATCCTGATGCATCGCATCGATCATACGGCTGGTCAAGGCATAAATACTTTCACCATTCTCGCCCGCACGCCGGATGATCTTGTCGTCAATATCTGTAATGTTGCGCACATAGGTGACCTCCAGCCCACTGGCGCGCAGCCAGCGCTGGATGATGTCAAACGCGATGAATGTCCGGGCGTGCCCGAGGTGGGGCACATCCTGAACAGTCAAGCCGCACACATACATGCGCACCTTACCTGGCTCGATGGGAATGAAGTCCTGCTTTTCGCGGCGCAGGGTGTTATGAATTTTCAGCATGGTGAATTATGGTTACGGAACCGGGTTCAGGAGCCGTCAAATAGCCAAAGATGAGTCAAATTTATACCCGAGATCAATAGACCGGGCAGCCTGTATAAACGCTCGGAACCCGGTTTACCTTGATAAAATCAAGGCCGTGAATGTCGCAGCCGCAAAGCAATCAGTAACTGCATCGCCGAACGCGCGTATTAATCCACTGGGCGCCGCCGGTCCGCTTTAGACCTTTGTCGGACCCGCCTAGCCACCATGGCGCATAAATCGCCCCGACAAATGAAGTCTACCATGCCCCTGCTGACAAACTTTTCTAGCCAATTTTCTGTTCCGATTTCTCGCCCCCACAGAGCCGTTGCCTTTGGTCGAAGGCTTGGCGCGATGTTTACGCTTAGGTTTACATTCACGACACTGGTTCTGCTCACGACATTGGCGACAAACGCTGCGTACGCCGATGTGGGTCAGGATGCCACGGCATTGATCAAGCAAGAGAAACATGCCCAGGCACTTGAAGTGTTGGACAAAGCGCTCGCGCAAAAGCCCGCTGATGCGCAGTTACGCTTTCTCAAAGGCATTGCACTCACCGAACTGGGCAAGACTGACGCGGCGATTTCGGTTTTCCAAAAACTCACCGAAGAGTACCCTACCCTTCCCGAGCCGTACAACAATCTGGCCGTGATTTACGCCCAGCTCAAGCAATATGACAAGGCCAAAACCGCGTTGGAAATGGCCATTCGCACCCACCCTGCCTACGCCACGGCGCATGAAAACCTCGGCGACATTTATGCCCGCCTGGCAAGCCAAGCCTACGATAAAGCGCTCCAGCTCGACACCTCCAATACCGCCGCACAGCATAAGCTGGCACTGATTCGCGATCTGGTTGGCACG
>CAZFSH010000154.1:0-4696 GCA_964521935.1 uncultured Propionivibrio sp. | reverse complement strand
ACCGCAGATGCGAAAGACAGCAAAGCCGCTAGCGCTGCGGTCGAGGCGTGGGCGGCGGCGTGGGCGCGCAAAGATGTCAAAGCCTATCTGGCCAGCTATGCCAAAGACTTCAAGGTTCCTGGTGGGAAAAGCCGGGCCAGTTGGGAAGCCGAGCGCCGCCAACGGATCGATAAACCGGGAACGATTGAAGTACGTGTCGAGCGCTTGAAAGTCAGCGTTGATGGTGATAAAGCCGTCGCCCAGTTCCGCCAGAGCTATCGCTCGGGCAAACTTGAAGCCAATGCAGGCAAACGGCTGGACTTGGTTCGCCGCGATGGCCGCTGGCTCATCGTTCAGGAATCCATCGGTGGATAAGGGCGGATAAGCGCTTGGCACACTCACTTCACCCCATGCGACTTCTCATCGGATTTGGCGCCGCCGTCGCCCTCTTGTCGGGCGCTGCAGCCATGTATCTCGGTGCGCCGCGCATGAAGCAATACATCACGCCATCATCGAGCAATCTGGCAAAAGACGCCGCGATCACCGCCGATTTGGCCGGTGGCCCGGAGCCGATGCTGGCCGATATTTTTGCCGATATCGAACAAGGCAATCTCGATATGGCCATGAAGCGCGTCGAGGTCTTGGTCGAGGCATATCCCAAATTTCGCCTGGGCCACCTGATCAAGGGCGATCTGCTTCTAGCCCGCGCGCAAGGGCTTACCCAGTTTGGGCAAGGCGGCAGTCAGCTGGCCCATGAACGCGTTGCCGATTTGCGCGACGAGGCCTTCGCTCGCCTGCAGGGATACAAAACCAAACCACCGACTAACTTTGTCCCGCGCTATCTGACGCAGATGGCCGATGAGCAAAAATACGCCATCGTGGTTGATGCCCAAAAAGCGCGCCTCTATTTGTTCCAGAACGACCACGGCACCCCGCGCTTTCTGAGTGACTATTACGTTACCCACGGCAAACTCGGGGCGGACAAGTACCGGGAAGGTGATAAAAAAACCCCGGTCGGCGTTTATCACATAACAGCAGAACTGCCCCGCGACAAACTCGCTGATCTTTACGGTAGCGGCGCCTTTCCACTGAACTACCCGAACGAGTGGGACAAACGGCAAGGTCGCGGCGGTTCCGGCATCTGGCTGCACGGAACGATGTCGGAAACATTTTCTCGCCCTCCCAAGGCCTCTGACGGCTGCGTGGTGTTGCCCAACAAGGACATCGAAGCCATCGCCGGCAAACTACAAGTGGGCATCACGCCGGTGATCATCAGTGAAAAAATCGAGTGGCTGTCGCTCGACGACTGGAAAAGCGAACGCTCCGACCTGCTGAAGGTGGTTGAGCAGTGGCGACAAGATTGGGAAAGCCGCGATATTGAACGCTATGCACAGCACTATTCGCGCAACTTCAGCGCCAACAATCAAAACTATGCCGCGTGGATGGATCAAAAACGTCGCGTCAATGCCGGCAAAGACTGGATCAAGGTTGGCGCGAACAACCTGAGCATGTTCCGCAACCCTGGGCGTGAAGATTATGTTGTTACGACCTTTGACCAAGACTATCAAAGCAATAACCTTAAAAACGTGATGCGCAAGCGTCAATACTGGGTCAAAGAAGATGGTCGCTGGAAGATCATTTATGAGGGTAGCGTTTAATCGCCGATAAGTCGGCGCATTCACGCACAACGCACGCTCTCCTGCGAGTTCCACTCTCTCTACATCCGCACAAAACTTTCCTTACTGGATTAACTATGTTTCGTCTATTCACTGTTGCAACTAGCCTTGCCCTCAGCCTCTTGCTTTGCGCCCCCGTCTATGCCGCTGATCCACGCGTCGAAATCAAGACCTCACTCGGTACCATGATTGTCGAATTGAATCCGGCCAAAGCCCCCAAGTCAGTGGAAAACTTCCTGAGCTACACAAAGGACGGTTTTTATAACGGCACCATCTTTCATCGGGTCATCGATAACTTCATGGTGCAAGGTGGGGGCTTCACGCCCGACATGAACCAGAAGCCAACCCGGGCACCAATCGAGAACGAAGCCAACAATGGCCTGAAAAACGTCGTCGGCAGTATCGCGATGGCGCGCACCAACGCCCCACACTCGGCCACCGCGCAATTTTTCATCAACACCAAAGACAATAGCTTTTTGGATTACCCGAGCCGTGATGGCTGGGGTTATGCCGTATTCGGCAAGGTGGTAGATGGCCTGCCCGTGCTGGAGAAAATTGGCAAAGTCAAAACAGCCACCATGGATGTTCCCGTAACGCCAGTGCTGATCGAAAGCATCAAGCTGCTGCCAGAAAGAAAGTAAATCCTCCTTAACTCTGACCTGACCACTTTTATCATGATCAAACTAACGACAAACCACGGCGCCATCACCCTTGAACTGGACGCTGAAAAGGCGCCCAAAACAGTGGCCAATTTTCTCGCTTACGTCGAAGCAGGCCACTATCACAACACGATCTTCCATCGTGTGATTGATGGCTTCATGATCCAAGGCGGTGGCTTTGAACCGGGCATGGAACAAAAACCCGTCAATGACCCGATTGAAAACGAAGCCAAGAACGGCTTAAAAAACGAAGTCGGCACCATCGCCATGGCGCGCACCTCCGACCCACATTCGGCAACCGCGCAGTTTTTCATCAACGTTGGCGACAATGATTTTCTCGATAATGGCCGTTGCCAGGATGGTTGGGGCTACTGCGTATTCGGCAAAGTCACCGAGGGCATGGATGTCGTCGGCAAGATCCGCAAGGTCAAAACCCGTACCAGTGGTTTTCACCAGAATGTCCCGGCAGAAGATGTGCTGATCATCAGCGCTGAAGTCTGTTAAGCCATCATTCATGCTCAGCATTGACGGCACAGTAAGGCTAATTTCCGACCTGCATTTGCAGCCGGATGCCGATGCCGTCAATCAGCGTTTTTATCGCTTTCTTGACGCCTGCGTTGCAGATCGTATCAGCGCGCTGTTCATCCTCGGTGATCTATTTGAATACTGGGTCGGCGATGATGCACTCATTGATCCCTTTAATGCCGACATCTGCCAGCGCTTGAAGGCTATCGCGGCGGCTGGCGTGCAGGTGTATTTGGTTCACGGTAATCGCGACTTCCTGCTTGGCGAGTCCATGGCCACGGCCTGCGGTCTGCGCATTCTTCCCGATAGCGCAAAAGTCAGTCTCTGTGGGACGGCGACTTTGCTGCTGCATGGCGACACGCTATGCACGGACGACCAGGCCTACCAGCAGTTCCGCCAAGTTATCCGTTCGCCAGACTGGCAAAAAACGTTTCTCGCCAAGCCTTTGTCTGAACGCTTGGCTGAGGTAGCCAAACTGCGTGAGCGCAGTCGTGAAGCCATGCAAAGCAAAAGCGCCGAGATAATGGACGCGAATACGTCGGCGATTACCGCGGCGTTTTCAGCGTCATCCTGCCAGCGCATGATTCATGGCCATACGCATCGTCCTGGCCATGACACCTACACCGTAGATGGGGTGAATGCCGAGCGTTGGGTGCTGTCCGACTGGACCGCATCGCGTGCAGATGCTATCGAAATTGATGCCAGCGGCATTCGTCGGCTTAATCTGATACCGCTTAGCCAAGATAGCCAAGCCTAAAGCACGCAAGTCGAAAAGCCAGGTACTACCGGACCTACGTGGGTATGGCGAGCAACACCTCGCCATCCTGAAGCTCAACAGCAAGCGGCGTAAGCGATTCGCCCTGGCAATCGCCCGATTCACAATAGCCATCGTGCCAGCGAAAGCGAGCGTAATGCACATTGCAACTCAAACTGGTGTGCGGAACATAGATCATGTGTTCCTGACGTTGTGCCAAGGCCGTTCCAAAATGCGGACAACGATTCTCGAACGCATGCACCGCCTCGCCACTGCGCAAGACCAGCGCGCTACGCGCCTGAGCGGCGGTAGACTTCGTAGCAGTAGGCTCCGCAGCGCTTGCTGGCACTTCCGGCGCTAAGTGAACGATGGTGACCTGCCCATCGGGCAGATCATCTAATCGGCATATTCGGGATAATGAGGACAAGCGGCGCTGAACAACAGGCATGATTGCTCGCTCAGCAACCATACGTATCAGCCAAGGTCAGGCGCTGACCAGATTCAAGTCCATTTGGTCGCCACCGTCCCCGTCCGATTCGCCGTCGGACTCGTCATGGGGCGCCAGAGAAACCTGGCCACGGCCATTTTCCATGCTCTCCAGATACTCGGGCGAAATATCGCCCGTGACATAAATGCCATCAAAGCAAGAGCACTCGAACTGCGTGACCGAGGGATTCAGCTCATGCACCGCGGCCTTCAGTGCATCAATATCTTGATACACCAAGGCATCAGCGCCAATTTCAGCGCAAATTTCCTCATCACTGCGAAAGGCCGCAATCAATTCAGCACGCGTCGGCATATCGATGCCATAAACGTTGGCATGGCGCACAGGTGGCGACGCCGAGGCAAAATAAACCTTGCGGGCCCCCGCCTCGCGGGCCATATTGATGATCTCGCGACTGGTGGTTCCGCGCACAATCGAGTCATCCACCAGCAACACATTGCGCCCCTTGAACTCCTGCGCAATGGCATTAAGCTTTTGGCGCACCGATTTACGCCGCGTTGCATGCCCCGGCATGATGAAAGTGCGGCCGATGTAACGGTTTTTCACGAAGCCTTCGCGATAAGGAATATCCAGCACGCGGGCCAGCTCCATCGCCGAA
>CAZFSH010000153.1:0-6991 GCA_964521935.1 uncultured Propionivibrio sp. | reverse complement strand
TCAGATCTGCACGACGCGTAATAGCGTGGTTTGCAAAATGCGCGCGTCATTACTGGCGCGGTGGCGCGACAACTGCAGCTCTTCGGTAACCGCTTGTTTGGTGCTGTGCCAAAGTGGCTCTTTGTCTTGCGGTAGCACTTTACGCAGGTCTTCCAGCTGAAATTGCGGCGAACTGTCGGCGGCATCAAACAGCCGGCTGAGCCAGTTGAAGTCGTGATACCAGGAGTCGGTAAAGACGGTTTGCCCGCGCAGTCGCGCATTGACATCTGCGGCAACCTCCTGCGGCGTTTTGCCGTATTGCGCCAATATTTCTCGGCTAATGCCATGCACGGCCTCGGCGCTGGCGTCCCAGTGTTGCCACTCAGGCAAGGGGCGGATGAGCGTGCAATACGTTTGCCCATCAGCCAGAACCAGGCCGACTTCTATCGGGTAGCTGGCACTGCCAAACCCAGAGGCTTCGACATCAATGAACGCGGGCGTCTGCATCTCAGGGGGACCCCTCGGTTTGTGCTTGCTCGTGCTCTAGCCCTTTTTCTTTTGCCCGCTGGTTACGTCGGCGTTGGGGCGTGCCAAATACCCAGAGAAAGAGTGACAGCGGGGCCAGCCCATAAAAGATGAAGGTTAACACCCCGGCCGTGATGCTCGGCTCGGTGGCGGCCATGAGGATGGTGACGTAGAGCCAGGCGATGGCGACGATGTACATCGGCCGATTGTAGTGGCCTGAATAAAAGTTCGAGTGAAAAATGCTGCTTTGCTTGATTGACAGTGATTTTGCTGCAGTGCAAAATAAAACACATGGCGACCCCAAAATTTTCCAAATCACTCTCCGATCAAGCGCAAGCCCAGTTGCTTGCCCTGCAGGCTGAATGGCTGCAGAAGCATGCCCAGCTTTGGCAAGGTGTCTGGCAACCTGCCCAGCAGGGCCAAGCGCCGGCGGTTCCACCGCCTGTCCCCACGACCGATCGGCGCTTTAGCGCCCCGGCGTGGAATGCCAGCCCCTTGCATCAGCATTTGCATCAAGCTTATCTGCTGAATGTTGACTTCATTCAGCGCGCTGCGGCGCACATGCCTGTCGATAATGACAAACAGCGCAGTCAGCTGGACTATCTGACGCGTCAATGGCTGGATGCGCTAGCACCGTCGAATTTTTTCGCAACGAATCCGGAGTTCGTCGAAAAAGCCATAGCAACCAAGGGTGAGAGCATCAAGCGCGGCATTGATAATCTGCTCGCTGACCTGCAGCGCGGCCATATTTCCATGACCGACGAATCCCTGTTCGAGGTGGGGCGCAATATCGCCGCCACCGACGGTGCAGTGATTTTCGAGAATGAGCTGATCCAGCTGATTCAATACACCCCCACGACGGCAAAGGTTGCCAAGCGCCCCTTTCTGATGGTGCCGCCGTGCATCAACAAGTTTTACATTCTTGATCTGCAAGCCGAAAACTCATTTGTGCGGCATGCGGTTGATCAGGGCAATACCGTTTTTCTGATCTCCTGGCGCAACGTGCAGGCCGAACACGGCCACTTCACCTGGGACGACTATCTGGAAAAAGGCCCGCTCGCCGCCCTTGATGTGGTGCGTGAGATTTGCAAGGTCGATCAGGTGAATGCGCTGGGCTTTTGTGTCGGTGGCACGATTTTGAGTTCGGCCTTGGCGGTGGCGAAGGCGCGCGGTGATGATCCTGTTGCTTCGCTGACTTTGCTGACAACGCTGCTGGATTTCTCTGACGCCGGGGAGATTGGTTGTCTGGTCGATGAAGACTCGGTGAGGATGCGCGAAGAGAGCATCGGCAAGGGCGGTTTGCTGCGTGGGCAGGAGCTGGCCACGGTGTTTTCTTCGCTGCGCGCCAACGACCTGATCTGGCAATACGTGGTGAATAACTATCTCAAAGGCGAGACGCCGCCAGCCTTTGATCTGCTTTATTGGAACTCCGATGCGACCAATTTGCCCGGCCCGTTCCTGGCGTGGTACCTGCGCAATCTGTATCTGGAAAATCGCTTGCGTGAACGCGGTGATCTGCGCATGTGTGGCGTGCCGGCCGACCTGAAGCAACTCGACATGCCGGTGTTTTTCTACGCCAGCCGCGAAGACCATATCGTGCCCTGGAAGACCTCCTATCTGGGGCGGGAGCTGATTGGTGGCAAGTCCACCTTTGTGCTCGGGGCGTCTGGCCATATTGCGGGGGTGATCAATCCACCGGCAAAAAATAAACGCAATTACTGGCTCAACGACGCGGCGGCAAAAACGGCAGACGACTGGCTGGCCGGTGCCGAAAGCCATCCGGGCAGTTGGTGGACCGTGTGGAGCCACTGGCTGGCCGGTTTCGCCGATGGTCAATGCGCGGCGCGCAAAAAATTGGGTAATGCGAACTATCCGGTGCGGGAAGCAGCACCGGGACGTTATGTGCGTGAACGCGCTTAATTTCCATCTTGGCTGCCATGTGTTGATGCGCGTGGTGCGTGGCGTAATCCTCAGGTAAGGATGCTTGGTGACAATTCACTTTGTGCAACAAGCATCTACGTTAACCATCTGAGGAGAGGCGTCATGCAACAAAACCAACAACGTGTAGCACTGGTCACTGGCGGTATGGGCGGTTTGGGCGAGGCCATCTGTATCAAACTCGCGGCGCTGGGTTACAAGGTGGTGACCACGCACAGCCCCGGCAACAAGACCGTCGCGGACTGGTTGCGCAGCATGAATGACATGGGCTATGGCTTCAAGGCCTACCCGTGCGAGGTGGGGGATTACGATTCCTGCGTTGCCTGCGTGGCGGCGATTACCAAAGACCTCGGTCCGGTCGATGTGCTGGTCAATAACGCCGGCATTACCCGCGACATGACCTTCAAGAAAATGACCAAGGCCGACTGGGATGCCGTGATTCACACCAATCTCGATTCGGTGTTCAACATGAGCAAGCAGGTAGTCGATGGCATGGTTGAGCGTGGCTGGGGCCGTGTCATCAACATTTCGTCGGTCAATGGCTCGAAGGGCGCCTTCGGTCAAACCAACTACGCCGCCGCCAAGGCTGGCATGCACGGTTTCACCAAGTCACTGGCGTTGGAAGTGGCCAAGAAGGGCGTCACCGTTAACACCATTTCGCCGGGTTACATCGGCACCAAGATGGTCATGGCGATTCCGCAGGAAGTGCTTGATAGCAAGATCCTGCCGCAGATCCCCAATGGCCGTTTGGGCAAGCCGGATGAAATCGCCGGCTTGGTCGCGTATTTGTCGTCAGAAGAAGCCGCGTTTGTCACGGGTGCGAATATCGCCATTAATGGCGGTCAGCACATGCAATAAGCCTTCGGGCTTGTTGTAAACCAAGGCACTCGCGCGCACCGTTTTTTTGTTTCACTTCATGGAGTAGTAAAAATGAGCAAGCGAGTTGCATTGGTTACGGGTGGTATGGGTGGTCTCGGCACAGCGATCTGCAAGTCTTTAGCCGACGCTGGTTTCACGGTAGTGTCGAACTGCCTGCCTAACTTTGCCCCGAAAGACGAGTGGCTGGCCAAGACCAAGGCCGATGGCTACACCTTCCACGTGGGCGAAGCGGACGTGACCGACTTTGACAGCTGCGCGGCCATGGTCAAGAAGATCGAAGCGGAAATTGGCCCGATCGACGTGCTGGTCAACAACGCCGGCATTACCCGTGATGGCATGTTCCGCAAAATGGACAAGGGCCAGTGGGATGCCGTGTTGTCGACCAATCTGGACTCCGTGTTCAATGTCACCAAACAAGTGCTCGACGGCATGAGTGAGCGTGGCTGGGGGCGTGTGATCAATATTTCGTCAGTGAATGGCGTCAAGGGGCAGTTTGGTCAGGCCAACTACTCGGCCGCCAAGGCGGGTATTCTCGGCTTCACCAAGGCCATCGCTGCCGAAGTCGCCAAGAAGGGCGTGACGGTTAACGCCATTGCTCCTGGCTACATCGCGACCGACATGGTTATGGCGATCAAGCAGGAAGTGCGTGATTCCATCGTCTCCACCATCCCCATGGGCCGTCTGGGCAAGCCGGAAGAAATTGGTGGTCTGTGCGCCTATCTGGCCTCGGATATCGCGGGTTTCATGACCGGCGCGACGCTCAATATCAACGGCGGCCTGCACTTTTGCTAATCTGCCGGGATTGACGCGGCGCCATCGGCGTCTCTGGGTCGTTCAGAGACGTCAAGGCGCCGTCCCACAGCGACTGACTTTTGCCAACGGTGCTCGCGTACACGTAGCTGGTCAGTCGCCACCTCTGCCCAGGAGCGCCGCAGATTATGGCCAGCCGATTGATCAAGAAATACCCGAACCGTCGTCTTTACGACACCCGCACCAGCACCTACATCACGCTTGCTGACGTCAAGCAACTGGTGCTCGATCAGGAAGAGTTTCAGGTCGTCGACGCCAAAACGAGCGAAGACCTTACCCGTAGCATCCTGCTGCAGATCATCCTTGAGGAAGAAGCCGGCGGTGAGCCGATGTTCTCCAGCGATGTGCTGGCGCAGATGATCCGTTTTTATGGCAACGCCATGCAAAGCATGATGGGCCAGTATCTGGAAACCAATCTGCGTACCTTTGTCGATATGCAGGACAAGATGCGCGATCAGGCCAAAACCATCTTTTCGCAAGGCAAGGTGGACCCGCAAGAAATGTGGGGCAAACTCGCGGGATTGCAGCCGCCGGTGATGCAGAACATCATGAACTCCTATCTGGAAAACGGCCAGGGGTTGGCGGAGCAAATGCAAAAGCAAATGCGCGCCATGTTTGGTGGCGGTAGCTTTGCGGATAAAGATGATGTTGAGGCGGGGAAGAAGTAAATGGCCACACTAAGCAAAAAAGCCAAGCCCCCCGTCGTTGGTTTCGTTTCGCTCGGTTGCCCCAAAGCGGCGTCCGACGCGGAGCAAATTCTGACCCGCTTGCGTGCCGAAGGATATGAAATCAGCGGCGGTTATGACGATGCTGATCTCGTCGTGGTCAATACCTGTGGTTTTATTGATGCGGCCGTGGAAGAGTCGCTGGATGCCATCGGTGAAGCACTCGCTGAAAACGGCAAGGTGATCGTGACCGGCTGCCTGGGCGCCAAGAAAGATGCCGCTGGTGCTGACATCGTCACCAGCGTGCATCCGAAAGTGCTGGCCGTGACCGGCCCGCACGCCACGCAAGAAGTCATGGATGCCGTGCACGCCCATCTGCCGGCCTTGCACGACCCCTTTGTGGATCTGGTGCCGCCGCAAGGCATTCGCCTTACGCCTGACCATTACGCCTATCTGAAAATATCCGAAGGCTGTAATCATCGCTGCACCTTCTGCATTATTCCCTCGCTGCGCGGTGACCTCGTTTCGCGTCCGATCGGCGATGTGCTGAAAGAGGCCGAAGCATTGGCGAAAGCCGGCGTCAAGGAATTACTGGTGATTTCGCAAGACACCAGCGCTTATGGCGTTGATGTGAAATACCGCACGGGTTTTGTCAGCGGGCGTCCGGTCAAGACCAAACTCTACGATTTGTGCAACGAGCTGAGCAAGCTTGGGTTGTGGGTGCGTTTGCATTACGTCTACCCCTACCCGAATGTGGACGATCTGATCCCCTTGATGGCTGAAGGCAAAATTCTTCCCTACTTGGATGTGCCTTTTCAGCACGCCAGTAGCCGGATTCTCAAGCTGATGAAGCGTCCGGCCTCCAGCGAAAAAGTGCTTGATCGGATTGCCGCTTGGCGCAAGGAAGTGCCGCAGCTGACGATACGCAGTACCTTCATTACCGGCTTCCCCGGCGAGACCGAGGCCGAGTTCAACGAGTTGCTCGATTTTCTCGATGAGGCGCAGCTTGATCGGGTTGGCGCGTTCTCCTACTCACCCGTGGAAGGCGCGACAGCCAATGAGCTGGAGGGCGCGTTACCCGAGGCTATTCGTGAAGAACGCAAAATGCGCCTCCTGCGCCATCAGGAAGACATTTCCACGCAACGCCTTGAAGCCAAAATTGGACAACGCATTCGTGTGCTGATTGATGACATCGACGAGGAGGGCGCTATCGCCCGCTCGGAAGGCGATGCGCCGGATATTGACGGCTTGGTGTACATCACTGATGGCCATGATCTGGAAGTGGGTGAGTTTGCCGAGGTGACGGTCACCGACTGCGATGTGCACGATCTTTTTGCGACTCTGGAGTGAGTAAGTGAGTGACGCTGGCCTGATCCGCGCGCTGGCGGATAGTGTCGGCGCCGCGCATGTGCTGACCGAGTCAGGCGATACCAGTCCGTATTCGACGGATTGGCGGGGGCGCTACCAAGGGATTCCCCTTTGTGTTGTCCGCCCGGCGAATACCGATGAAGTGGCGCGCGTCGTGCGTTTGTGTGCCGAGGCCAGGGTTCCCATGGTGCCGCAAGGTGGCAACACCGGGCTTTGTGGTGGCGCGACGCCGATTGGTGGCGAAGTGCTGATCAATCTTGGGCGCCTTAATCGCATTCGACAGCTTGATCCGCTCAATAACGCCATAAGCGTTGAAGCTGGCTGTTTATTGCAGCATGTCCAGCAGGCGGCAGAAACGGTGGATCGTCTGTTCCCTTTGTCGCTGGCCTCCGAAGGCAGTGCCACGATAGGCGGCAATCTCTCCACCAACGCTGGCGGCGTGCAAGTGCTGCGCTACGGCAATACCCGTGACTTGGTGCTGGGCTTGGAGGTCGTGCTGCCTAACGGGGATGTTTGGCATGGCCTGCGCGCATTGCGCAAAGACAACACGGGCTACGACCTGAAACAGCTTTTTGTCGGCGCCGAAGGCACGCTCGGGCTGATTACCGCGGCGACGCTGAAGCTATTCCCGCGGCCCCGCCATTACGCGACGGCATGGGTGGCGGTTGCCAATCCGGCTGCGGCGGTTAGCGTGTTGTCACTGCTGCGTAGTCACGTCGGCGATGCCGTGAGCGCCTTCGAACTCGTTAGCGATGAGTCTTTGGCCTTAGTCTTGAAACATATCCCGACGATGCGCCCCCCCTTGGCAAACTCGCCGCCATGGCAGG
>CAZFSH010000152.1:2548-7025 GCA_964521935.1 uncultured Propionivibrio sp. | reverse complement strand
ACACTGCGGATCATTTCCCGAATCGACTCAATCACCGCCACCGTATCACGAACAAAAAGTTTTTTACTCAAATCGTGTGGCGAGATTACGCCACGTGCCGAAAGCATCCCGCCACCGGAGCTAGCACCAGCCGACCCAGCAGCCGTCGCTGCTCCTGCCGCCGCACCTGCATTACCTGACGACGCCACGCCAATAGGGGCGGTCGGTGAAGCGATATTCGCCTTGATCAGCGCGACCATCTCTGAGGGTTTGGTATAGCTGAGTGTGAATGTCTCGGAGATCAAGGGAGCAGTTTCATTGGCACGCGCGAGTTCATCAGCCGCATCCTGATCGCGCTTTTGCAATACAGTACGATCACCGAAAAGAATCACTTCGTTGCGAATACGCATGCCTGCATTGACCTGCGCCATAACGATATCCAAGGCCTGATCATAGGCAATGTTATCCAAGGAGACAGTGACTTTCCTACCTGATAACGACGGATCGATCATGACGTTTTTGCCTGAAATTTCGGCAAGTGTCCGCAAGATCATTGTGACATCCGCATCAAAGAAATTGATCGATACCTTTTGTCCCGTTTGTCCGGCCTGCACCAGGCGATTGCTGTCGCTTTGCGGAATGGGCTTTACTTCAACGAGCAGTTGATTGCCCGACAACCGGGACTGGTGAAACCACGCGCCACGCGAAGCAATTTCCAAACGCGTCGTGTTGGCGCTTGAGGTCGACAGCAAGGAATTCACCGGTGTCGCAAAATCATTCACGTCACGCTTTGCTTGCAATCGATCGGGCAGTTGCACGCCGGAAATTTCTACCTTGAGCAGGTCACCATCACGCTTGATATCGACCGGCACGTTGCTGTCAGTCAGTTCAACGCTAATCAGCGCCTGACCTTCGTCGCCACGTCGAAAACCAATTTCTCGTACAAATGCCGGATCATCGCGCAGCACCGAGCTAGCCTTTTCCGATTTCGCAAGTGGGACACCTCCTACTGCGTCAACGCGCGCCGCAGCAACTGCCAGATTTTGCAAGCGCACATACAAAACCTTGCCCGCTGAATCGACGGTGTACTGACTGGGCCGGTATAAATTCAGTACCAGACGCGTCAACTCGTCGGTTTGCACGACATTCATGCTTTTGAGATCGGAAGCCGAAACGGGAATAAGGTTCTTGCCCGTTTTATTGGCTGTTGCCGGAAAATCAAGCACCACCCGCGGCGGCTCAACAACACTCCAGCTATTCGGCCTGGTGGTGATTTCTTCGGCCATATCGACCCGAACAATCACCACATCCCCCTCAGTTTTGACTTGCACATTTTCAACCGCATTGCTCGTGCCAGCATCGGCCGCAAAGCCAGCTTGCGCAAGCATCAAGAAGAGTCCAGCGCCAATCACCGCATTTCGCAGTAAATTTTTACGCAGTAGATTTGTCATTTGCTGCCTCCTTCGCGCGGGACTTGCTTCACAACTTCTCGTTCAGTCCAGACACCGTTATTGTCTTTGAATGTTTCCATCAACACCACGCCATCAGGCGTAATGGCCTTTACTTTGCCAAAGTCTTGGCCCATGTAGTCACCAACGCCTATATGCATGGGTTTATTGGGTGGCTTTGGTTGAATCAAGGCATAGGGTCGTTTTCCCACAACGATAACGCCCTGCACCTGAAGATCTTCCAGTGGAAAATTTTCCAAGGGCTGACGCACGCGGTCGGTCTTGGCGTTGGCGTCTTTACCTGCCGGCTCGGCCGTAACAATTTTCTGCGGTGAAAATGGCACCGTCAAATCCTGCCCAAGATAAGCCACCGCCTCCAAGGGTTTGATCTCGGGGAGCGCCGCAACCCCGCCCCGCATGCCTTTGGTTTGTTCCGCCATCCAACTGCGCAGCTCTGTTTGATCCTGTCCACTACAGCCAACGAGAAGGATCGCTGCTGGAAGGGCCATACAATATCGACGCAAACTCATTTCTTCTTCCCTGCCTTTCGCTGCATTGCCATCTCAGCTTCATCAAGGTAACGGAAAGTTTTTGCCGTTGTATTCATCGTCAGTACCTTACCTGCCGGGTCGCTCGTGAGATCAATCTCATTCAAGGTGACGATGCGCGGAAGTTGCGCTAAATCCCCGGCAAAGCTGGCAATGTCATGGTAAGAACCCGTCACTTTCATGACAATGGGTTTTTCGGCATAAAAATCTTTGCGAATCTCAGCACCCGGCCGGAACAACTCAACAACCAAACCACGCCCCTGCGCCGCCTTGTTGATGTCCACCAACAAATCGCCAATCTCTGCCTGGTTCGGCAATTGTTCAAGCAATGAACCAAAAGAGTTGCCGATATCAGCAAGCTGTTGCCGGTAGGCGTCAAGATTAACGGCCTGCCGCTTTTTGTCCAACCAGTCACTGCGCAGGGTTTGTTCTTCGTTTATTTTCTGATCCAGTTCCTCAAGCTGGACATTCCAGCCAAACCACCAGGCGCTGGTCAACATCACAACGAAAAGGCCCAACAAAATCGCCGCCCGCGGGGCCGCCGGCCACAAGCCTGGATCTTTCGGATCAAGCGTTTTGAAATCTTCAACCAACTGCTGAAAACTGAATGCAGGTGCTTTCGGTGCCTCGGGGGCTGAATTTTTTAGCTCACGCTGATCCTTGTTATCTTTGACCTTGCGAGCTTGAAATAGTGAAGGCAGCTTCATTTGTTCGTACCCGCCTGATCCGCTTTAGGGGCTTTGCCAGCCTTGGCCGCCTTGGATGCTTTAGTCTCGTCTTCCGCCGTAGTCTGTTTGACGATGTCGGTCTCCATGCTGAATGCATTCAAGCGTTTCCCTGCAACGACCTCAGTCCGGGATTCAATCAAGCGCGAGTTCTCCAGTAGGGGCGAGGCATTCATGTTGTCCATCAGCGCAGTAATGCGCGCATTGGATTGCGCCCAACCACTAATTGCCAACTTTTGTCCCGTTTGTTTCAATGACTTCAAGTGCACGCCATCGGGCGTTTCTTTGCTCAACTCATTAAACAGATGAATGGTTTCGGTGCGATTTGACTGCAAGGCCTCAATTACACGTTTGCGTGCGAGGAAAGCATCGGTTTGTTGCTTGAGCTTCTTAATTTCAGCAATTTCCTTTTCCAGCGATGCGATTTCGCCACGCAAGAAATCGTTGCGTTCCAACTGTGTGGTAGTCCAGCCGCTGATGATCGAATAACCGAGAAACCAGATAACCGCGGCTAGCACGGTAACCAGGCCGCTCAAGGCATAAAACTGCTGACGCCGCGCCTTGCGTTTTTCTTCGCGATGAGGGAGGAGGTTTATCCGGATCATTGGTCAAACTTTCGCAAGGCCAAACCGCAAGCCACCATTAATGATGGTGCATCGGAGCGTAGCTGCTTGGCTTTGATACGCGGCGAAATCTCCATAGCGACAAAGGGATTGGCCAGAACGGTATCAACACTGGTACGTTGTCCAACAATCTCCGCTACGCCCGGGAGCAAGGAGGCGCCGCCGGCCATAATGATGTGATTAACTTCCGAATGCGGAGTCGAGGTAAAGAAAAACTGATGCGCGCGCGATACCTCCTGGGAGAGGCTCTCCAGAAAGGGTTGCAATAACTCCTTTTCGTAATTCTCTGGCGGGGCCGCCGAACGCTTGACAGCCTCCGCCTCCTCGGCACTCATACCATAAGAGCGCATGATATCTTGCGTCAGTAGACCACCGCCAAAAGCCTGTTCACGAGAATACAGTTGTTGGTCATTGCGGATCAGGGTGAATTTGGTGGCTGCTGCGCCAACATCCACGAGCGAAATGATTCGGTCGCGCCCGCCATCAGGCAAATTGGCGACAACCAGCTCGTATGCGGCCTGGGTGGCATATGACTCCACATCCATAACCACCGGCTGAAGGTCAACGGTCTCGGCTGCGGCGACGCGATCTTCCACTTTTTCCTTGCGTGAAGCCGCCAGCAATACCTCAACACTATCTGGATCAGACGGGGCCGGGCCGATAACCTGAAAATCGAGATTCACCTCTTCCAGTGCGAACGGAATGTACTGATTGGCTTCTGACTCAACCTGGACCTCCATCTCCACCTCGCGCAAATTGGCCGGCAGGGTGATTTTTTTGGTGATGACCGATGCAGCAGGCAAAGCCATGGCGACGTAGCGCGTGGTCGTGCCCAAGCGTTTCCAGCACTTGGCAATCGATTCGGAAACTGCCTCCAGATTGGCGATATTGCCATCAACCACGGCGTCTTTCGGCAAATTTTCAATCGCGTAGCGCTCTACGCGAGGCTTGCCTTTACCCGCATCAACCAGCTCAACCATCTTGACCGAGGTCGAGCTAATATCAAGCCCGACCAGTGGTCGCAGCTTGGGGTTGAATAAGGCCTTAAGCGCCGAAACGTCGATTTGCAAGTTTATCCTCCTAAAACAAGAGCTTGCGTTGCTTTTGAATAATCTACTTCAGATACTATCAGCAACTATATCGACTGTAAAGGC
>CAZFSH010000152.1:0-2448 GCA_964521935.1 uncultured Propionivibrio sp. | reverse complement strand
TGCTTTTGAATAATCTACTTCAGATACTATCAGCAACTATATCGACTGTAAAGGCTATTTATTGAATCACTTAGGCCAATTGGGCGAAAAAAGACACTCCCCCTATACTGTATCGGCTCACTCTTTCTGGGCACCAACTCCTCGGTCAGAACCCGGCGATTGAGCGCCAACATTCTTCCCATGCTCTCCGTCATTCTCACCATTATTGAATGGGCTTTTCTGCGTGCAAACCTCCCATAGTAGCCACCATAACAGTCACCCTCTCCGCTGGTTGGGCACCCTTTTGGCGGCGCTGATCGGCCTGGTCCTCATTGGCCTTTCTTTGTTGGGCATTATTGTGATTCTGATTTACCCACAATTGCCTTCGGTCGAAGTGCTTACCGACTATCGCCCCAAAATTCCGCTGCGGATATATACCGCCGACAACTACCTGATTGGCGAGTTTGGTGAAGAACGGCGTAATGTCGTCAGGATCGAAGACGTACCGGCTGTAATGAAGCAAGCCATTCTTGCCGCCGAAGATGAGCGCTTTTATGAGCACTCCGGGATAGACACCCGCGGCATCGCCCGGGCCGCAATCTCCAATCTTATCGGCGGTGGCAAGCGCCAAGGGGCCTCGACCATCACCATGCAGGTCGCGCGCAACTTCTTCCTTAGCTCGGAAAAAACGCTGACCCGCAAACTCTATGAAGTGCTGCTGTCATTCAAGATAGAGCACAGCTTGAGCAAGGATCAAATCCTGCAGATTTACCTGAACCAGATTTATCTGGGGCAGCGCGCCTATGGCTTTTCGTCGGCGGCACAGATTTATTTTGGCAAATCGCTCAAAGAGCTCAGCGTTGCCGAAGCGGCCATGTTGGCCGGCTTGCCCAAAGCGCCCTCGGCCTACAATCCGGTGGCCAATCCACGCCGGGCCCAGCTACGGCAGCGCTATGTCTTGCGCCGCATGCGCGAGCTGGATTTCATTTCGCAGGAGCAGATGGTCGCGGCCCAGGACGCCACCTTGCGCGTCAAACGCGACGTCAATGACTTCGGCACCCCGGCTGACTATGTGGCCGAAATGGCGCGGCAACTCGCTGTCGAGCAGTTCCCGGATGATGCGTATAGCCATGGCTATAAGGTTGTTACCACCATTATTCGTGGCGAGCAGCAGGCCGCCTACGATAGTCTGCGCAAAGCCGTACTCGAGTATGACCAGCGTCATGGCTATCGCGGTCCGGAAGCCTACGTCGACATGAAGGACGTCAAAGCCGACAACGATGAAGTGCTGGAAGACCTGCTTCAGGATTTCGATGACTCCGGCGACCTGTTGCCCGCAATCGTTCTGGACGTCAACCCGGAAGCGGCCAAGCTTTACCTGCGTGGCGGCGATGTGCTCACCATTGACGGCGATGGCTTGCGCTTTGCCGCACGCATGATCGATAAGAAAGCTCCGCCCAACAAACAGTTGCGTCGCGGTGCTGTCGTACGGGTGCAAAAGCAAGCCAAGGGCTGGCAGTTATTGCAATTACCGGAAGTTCAGGCAGCGTTTGTCGCAGGCAGCCCGATCGACGGGGCCATACGTGCGCTGGTCGGGGGCTGGGATTTTGGCCGTAACAAATACAACCGGGTCACGCAGGCCTGGCGTCAGCCCGGTTCCAGCTTCAAGCCTTTCATCTACTCGGCCGCCATGGAAAAAGGCTATAGCCCATCATCGGTTCTCGATGACGCGCCGATAACCATTTCTGCCGAAGAAACCGGCAGTCAGGCCTGGTCTCCACAAAACTATGATGGCAAGTACGAAGGCCCCATGACCTTGCGCACCGCGCTGGCCAAATCGAAGAACATGATCTCGATCCGGCTGCTCCAGAATATCGGCACCATTTACGCCCAAGACTACGTCACCCGCTTTGGTTTTGCCGCCGACAAGCACCCACCTTATCTCACCATGGCGCTCGGTGCCGGAGCGGTCACCCCATGGCAGCAGTTGGCCGCGTACTCAATTTTTGCCAATGGCGGCTACCGAATCTCCCCCTATATCATCAAGCAGATTACCGACCAGCAAGGCAAAGTCGTCGCTGAAACCAAGCCAGAAATTGCCGGTGACGATGAGTTGCGTGTGATCGATGCGCGCAACGCCTGGATCATGGACAGCATGATGCACGACGTCGTTCGCCGCGGTACCGCAACCCGCGCGGCGGCTGTGCTGAAACGCAGCGATCTAGCCGGTAAAACCGGCACCACCAACGACTACATCGATGCCTGGTTCTGTGGCTACCAGCAGACCGTCGTTGGTATTGCCTGGATCGGCTTCGATCAACCGAAGCGCATGGGCAGTGGCGAAACCGGCGGCGGGGCAGCGCTGCCAATCTGGATTGGCTATATGGAAAAAGCGCTAGCGGGTGTACCGGAATCGTTCCCCGAGCGGCCGACCGGTCTGACATCCGTAAGCGGCCATGATCCGGCGGG
>CAZFSH010000151.1:0-7031 GCA_964521935.1 uncultured Propionivibrio sp. | reverse complement strand
ACTTTCTTTTCTGCCGCCTTAGGCGCAGCAGCTTTCTTGGGGGCCGCAGCTTTCTTCGCGGCGGGCTTCTTGGCTTTCTTATCTTCAGCCATATGACCTCCTAAATAAAATAACAGGAAAGAACCACCACTCAGATACTGCAACCCGTCTGGGTTAGGCTGAATTATCAGCACGCTTGATGTGATTGAAAGCGATGAATTCCTAGCCTTTATCCACCCATCAATTTGTTTTAAGAATTGCTTGCACTGACGCGCGACTAAGGACGCCTGCACAGTCAATACGCCCCCAATCGAAGCACCGGCCAGGGTCAGTTTTACGTCCGGGCGCGATGTCGCTATGCCCGACAATGCCAGCGATGGGATAGGCGACAACCAGCAAACCTAGCAGTTGATTCAGGCACTCGTACTGGGCGACAGCAAAGTCTTGCTCATCACTGCCTTCAAGCTCGATACCGATAGAAAAATCATTACACCGCGTCCGGCCCTGCCACGACGACACGCCAGCATGCCAGGCGCGCGCATCAGTCGACACAAACTGAACCAGCTCACCGTCGCGCCGAATCAGAAAATGCGCTGAGACCTTGATCGCCGCAATATCGCGAAAATAAGGGTGTGCGTCTGGGTCAAGCTGATTGGTAAAAAACAGCTCAATCTCCGGACCACCAAATTGCCCCGGGGGCAGGCTGATGTTGTGCACCACAATCAGGTCGATGCTGGCACGGAGATTCGCCAAGTCTGTCTGACCAGCCAACAAGGGACTAGACGATAGCGAACCAGACGCCGGTCGCTGATCAAAATTAGGCGACGCCACGCGTCGCGCCGGGCTTACCCAGCCCTGCTCATCCAGCCGCATCATGCGTCACGCATTGCCAGACGCGCCATACGGTAGCGCATGGAGCGAAAACTGATCCCGAGCAAGCGGGCGGCAGCCGTGCGATTACCCTCCGCTTGCACCAAGGCCTCGGCAATGGCTTTGCGCTCGACAGTATCCAGGTAATCCTGCAATGAGCCAATCGCCGTGGCCTGCTCGCTGACATCCCCCAGCGCACACGACAGACCGAGATCGTCCGCACCAATAGTCGGGCCAGTCATCAAGGCCAAGGCTCGCTCCAGGACATTTTCCAATTCACGCACATTGCCGGGAAAGGGGTAGGCCTGCAAGGCCGCTACCGCCGAGGCATCCAGTGTCGGCTGCAATCCACTGCCCTGCAGGCGTTCGATGATGCGCGTCGCCAATGCAGGGATGTCTTCGCGGCATTCCCGCAAGGGCGGCATGCGCAGCTCGATCACGTTGATGCGATAAAACAAATCCTGACGAAACTTGCCCTGCTCGACGAGCGCACGCAAGTCCTGATGCGTCGCGCAGATGAGCCGGACATCCACCCCATCTTCGCTCGTTGCACCGACCTTGCGTACCCGCTTTTCCTGCAGTGCGCGCAGCAACTTCACCTGCAAGTGCAGCGGCAGGTCCGCTACCTCGTCGAGAAACAGCGTCCCGCCAGCCGCCGCCTGAAAAAAACCGTCGCGGTCACTCTCAGCGCCGGTAAAGGCGCCTTTGCGATAGCCGAAAAACTCGCTCTCCATCAGGTTCTCGGGAATCGCGCCGCAATTCACCGGCACGAAGGGGCCTTTGGCCCGGCCACCCGTAGCGTGAATACGCCGCGCGGCCAACTCCTTGCCCGTGCCGGACTCGCCAGTAATGTAAACCGGCGCCTGGCTACGCGCCACACGCTCGATCAGAGCGCGCACCTGCATGATGGCCGGTGACTCACCCAGCAGCTCCAGCACCTCGCCGGGCGCGGGCGGCTCACCCGGCGCATCCAGGTCAAGCGCGGCCTTGACCAGACCACGCAGTTGTTCAAGCGATACCGGTTTCGACACATAGTCAAAGGCACCCGCCTTGAGTGCCGCCACCGCACTCTCGGCACTGCCAAACGCGGTGATCACGGCGACGGGCAAGTCGAGCGAGGTAGCGCTGATCCGCCGCACCAACTCGATGCCCTCGCCATCGGGCAAACGCATGTCGGTAATGCACAGCTGGTAACTGCCTTTATCCAGCGCCGCGTAGGCCTCGGCCAAGGAGCCCACGCAATCGGCACGCAAGCCCATCCGCGCCAGGGTAAGGTCAAGCAGCTCGCGGATGTCCGGTTCATCATCCACGACCAAAACGCAGGTATCTGCTGCGCGACGACGTGTCATACCACTCGCTCCATCTGAATTACAAAATGTGCGCCAGCCATCGCCGCGTCTTCGTCCGCGGGCGAGGCCGCCGGATCAACCAGCTCTAAACGTGCCGCATTGGCATCGCACAACTCGCGGGCAATATACAAGCCCAAGCCGGTGCCACTGCCATGACTGGTGACAAAGGGCTCAAACATCTGCTGGCGCAGCGCCTCGGCAATGCCCGGCCCATCATCCATCACGTGCACCTCAACGACGCTGCCATTGCCCTCGCCCACCCTTACCTGAACCTGTACGGCGCCTGCCGCCGCACTGGCATGGCGCAAGGCATTGGCCACCAGATTCCAGATCACCCGATGTAAATGACTGCGATCAAAGCGCAGCCGGACATCCGTGTCCGACAAGCTCAGGCGCGTCGCCGCACTGGCGTCATGGAGCAAAAATTCCTCACGAAACTCACTGGCGAAGCTTGGCCAATGCAGCACTTCCGGCGTTGCCCTATCGCGCCGCCCAAGCTCCAGCACATCCGTCACCAAACGATTCAAGCGAATCGAGTTGTCGCCGACAATCGTCGCGAGGCGCTTACGTATCGGGTCGGTTTCATCTTCACCGAGCAGCTCGGCAGCATGAGAAATTGCCGCCAACGGGTTGCGCACTTCATGGGCGATATTTGCGGTCAGTCGCCCTAACGCCGCCAGCTTGAGCTGCTGTGCCTGGATTTGTACCCGCTCCATGTCTTCGATGTAAACCACCGAATCGCCACCTTGCTCGGATGCCGGCAACAAGCGCAAGCGCAGCAACTTGCCCTCGCGCGAACGCACCACTTCCGCCAGGTCGCGCGTCACGTCATTCCCTTTGGCTGCCGTCCCCAACCATAACTGGCGCATCAAATGTGGCGACCAGTCGCTTAACTGACTCTCTTTGGAAACGCGGCTGAGCAAGCGTTCGGCCATGGCATTCCACTGCTGCACCCGCCCACGTTCGTCAAGTACCAACACGCCATCGGTCATGTCAGCGATGATGCGCTGACCAATCGCCAACTGCCGATCCAGCGCAAGCCCCCGCGCGCGCGCCAGCTCTTCATTAGCGACCACACGCCGGGCAAGCAGGCGGGCGGTAATGGCCATGCCAAAAAAGCTCAGGCAGACCAGCCCGGTACGAAAAAACTCACCGGGATCGGCATCCAGCCCGAGTGTGCGCAAGCCCTGTTCAATCAGAATCGCCAGCGATGCCATGGCGGCAAAAAACAGCACCATGCGCCCTTCGCCCACCAGGCCAGCGCCCGCCAGCGAGATCAGCAGCAATACCGCCAAACCACTCTTCTGTCCGCCACTGGCATACATCAGCAGCGTAATCAGCGTGATGTCGAAGAGCATCTGCACCGTCAGCTGTGCCGAAAAACTCGGCTGCCGCCGATGGATCAATATGATCAGGGCAATCGCCCCGAGTACATAGACCAGATTAGCGCGCTGAAACAAAGCGAGGTTATAGGCTCCTACATTGACCACATCGCTAAAGCTCGCCGCCAAGACCAGCAAGACGAGCGCGACAGCCAAACGGTAAAAGCAGAAGAAACGTAACGAGCGCCAAAAATAGTTCGGCGTTTGGGTACTATCGATCATGGTTTTTTGGGGCCGAGGCGGCGATGCTCTTCAGAACAATACCGGGCGTCGGCGTCAGCCAAGGCGTCTAATTCCGGCAAATGCACACCGCAGTGCGCGCAGCGCACCATAGTCTGCGCAGTAGCCGAGTCACTGCGGGGCACCTCACTTTGTGGCTTATCTTGCGCCACACGACGGCGGCGAAAAGCACTAATGACCAGCCAGACCAGAACACCCCAGAAAACCAAGGCCAGTATGCGCATCATTGAATGAGCCCTCTATCTGTTTGCCGTAGCCCTTGGCTATGCAGGTGGAGCGCAAATCGTGGCATGTCGCGGTCGGCCGGGCGGTTGAGTAAGGCAGTGATATTAGCCGATGGGCCATGCCACCATTGGCGTACTCAGCATTCACGCAGGCTATCCGCCATGAAATCACAACCCACAGCACCACAAAAGTCAGCCGCTGTGGGACGGCGCCCCGACGACGCCAGCGAACTTACTTTATCACCGACCATTACTTATCAGTTTCACCTATTCGCGCGACTCATCACCGTTAGCGTACGCTGGACTTCGGCGCACTAGATTTGTGCTGCGCGCACGCCCGGCTGCTCGCTGTTGGTGCTGATCTGCGCGGCATAGCGCCGATTTCGCGCGAGAAACGCCCAAAACGACGTGTGGCACAGCGCTTGCGTTAGTAAACCCGAAGAGGTGAGTTAATTCGCCGCTGAACTACGTCGCTAGGGTTCCGGTTTGCCATAAGGTACAAGGCAAATGTCTGGTCCGAGAGCGACGGGCCATGGAACATGGCTACACGGAGGGATAAAAGCCCGGGAGGAAGCGAAACGTCGCCCCTCACGACTTTCAACCTGCCAAGGAGTTCACCATGCCGTCCCCCACACTGCTTCGCCATGCCCGTAGCCTCGCCATCGGTATTGCTGGCGCCTTCATGATCAGTGGCGCGCAAGCCGCCACCTCGATGAAGATCGGACTCACCACCTGGATCGGCTATTCGCCCTTCTACGTTGCTGATGCGCTCAACCTCTACAAGAAGCACGGGCTGAAAGTCTCCCTGCAGACCTTCCCCGATCCGGCGCAGCTACCCGCGGCCATGTCCGGCGGTGCCGTGGACGGCGCCCTGATGACCTACGATCAGGTGATTGGTGCAGCCGGCCAGGGCCAAGCCTTCAAGGTCGTACTGCCGGTGGATTACTCCAATGGCGGCGATGCCGTGCTGGCGGCCAAGCCGATCAGCAAGATCAGTGAACTCAAGGGCAAGAAAGTGGCCTATGCGCCGCTCTCGCCTTCCGATTTCCTGATCTCCTACGCGCTCAAGGCCAATGGCCTGAGCATCAAGGACATCACTCCGGTGAACATGACGCCGGAGGCGATTCCTGCGGCCATGGCTTCGGGTGCGGTACCCGTCGGCGTCACTTACGAGCCGAATGTGTCGCAGATTCTGGCCACACCGGGTAACAAGTTCTCGGTGATTTACTCCTCCAAGGAGGCGCCTGGTCTCATCGCCGACGTGCTGGCCTTTGATGCCAAGAAAATCGCCAAAAACGGCAAGGAAATTGCCGCCATCGTTCAGGTATACATCGAAGCCATGGACTACATGAAGGCCAAACCGGCCGAAGCGGCCAAGCTCATTGCCAAAGCAGTGGGCGTGAGTGAAAAGGAAGTGGGCGAGCAGCTATCGGGCGTGTACAACATCCCCAAGGCGGAGCTGGCCAAACCCTTCATTCAAGCCAAGGAAACGACCTCGTACTACACCAGTGGCGCGATCATCAACGATATTCTGGTCAAGAGTGAGCAGATCAAGAAGCCGGTAGATATTGCTTCCACACTTGACGACCAGTTCGTCAAGGCGATCAAGTAAGTAGGAAGCCCCGCAGTAAGCCACTACACGTGGCGCCCCGATATCGGTGCGCCACGCTTCACTTACGGAGCCTTTCCATGCGCGCCGCCTTGTTTCGCTACGACGATGGTGCCTGGCCAAATGGCCTGGCCATTGCCTATACCCTCGCCGCCTACACAGTCGGCGGCTATTTCATGCTCACCGCCTCCTTGGGCGTTGCGCTGGCAGCCAGCCTCTGGTTCGCTCATGGCTTGATACTCTCTGGCTACCTGTTTCACGAATTTGCCCATAACAGCATCTTTACCCGCGCTGAACACAACCGCGCTTGGGGCACGCTGATGACCTGGCTCAACGGCAGCTGTTACGCGCGCTTTGAGCAGCTGCGCTACAAACATGTCCGCCACCATGTTGACCGTGCTGACGTCATCAGCTTCGACATTCGCGCCTGGCTGCGCGACGGCCCGGCCTGGCGGCGCAATCTGGCCCTCGCGCTGGAATGGCTGTATATCCCGGCCGTCGATTTGCTGATGCACATCTGGGTCATCCTCACGCCCTTCGTGCGACCCGAGCGCGCCGCCGATCGCACGCGCACACTGGCCGTACTCATGGTACGCACCACCACCTTCGCCGCGCTCACGGCCTACTCGCCACGCTTTGCGCTACTCTATGCCTTGGCTTATGTGCTCATGGTCACGGTACTGCGCTTCGCGGATGCCTTCCAGCACACCTATGTTGCCTACGTGATTCTGGATAAAGACAAAGTGCCCGATGACCGCCTGCGCGACGCCGATTACGAGCATGGCAATACCTTTTCGAATCTGGTTTCAGTACGCTGGCCCTGGCTCAACCTGCTGCTGCTGAATTTTTCCTACCACAATGCCCACCACGTCAAGCCGGTGGTGCCGTGGTATCGCTTGCCGGCCTTGCATCGTGAGCTGTATGGCGACTACTGCAACCAGACGCTGCCCATGCGTCGTTTGCTCGCACCGTTCCATACCCATCGGGTCAGCCGCGTGCTTAACGATGACTACGGCACGGTCTCACCCGACAGTGCCGCCGACTTTCGTGGCGCGGTGGCGGTGTCTTTCCTGACCGCAATGTAAATCGATGACCGAAGTCCTGCGCCTGTGGCCCTTGCTCACCGCCACCCATCGTTACGATAAATCCTTATCCACGCGCCACCGCGGCCATGGACAGATTATCGAAGCGCCGATCCTCGCTTACCTGATCGAAACCCGCAACGGCCGAATTTTGTATGACGTGGGTTGTGACTACGGAAAGATCAGCGATCCGGTCAAGCGGGCCCAGTATTACGACCCGGAAAATTTTGCTTTCGGTGCCCCCGAGATGCGCGAGGAAGATCGCCTGCCCAATCATCTGGCACGACTGGGTCTCA
>CAZFSH010000150.1:2724-7208 GCA_964521935.1 uncultured Propionivibrio sp. | reverse complement strand
GCTTCTAGGCGTTTCTCAATGTCGGGCAGGATTACCAGCTCGTTAACAATGGGATTGGGCGCTTCGGCGGCAATGATGCCCGGCTCGGAAAAGCCCAGGTAGCGGCCATTACGAATGCGGCTTTTTGAGTGCGCAATCGCCGCGCCCTTCATCGGGCCTTTCATCGCGCCCGGGCCACAGCCAGTGCAAATATCAAAGCCGCGCAAACCCAGCTGATAGCCAACGAGCTTGGTGTAATCGTATTCCGGCCGCGAAATCGAGTGGCCACCCCAGCACACCACCAGGTTCGGCGAACGCGCCGGATGCAAAACTTCGGCATTGCGCAGAATGTGAAACACCGCATCGGTCGTGCCTACCGAGGTAGCCAGATCAAACTTCGGGTTGTCGGCAATTTCGTCGCCGATATAGACCACATCGCGCAGCACGGCAAACAGATGCTCGTGAATGCCCTTGATCATGGTGCCGTCGACAAAAGCGGTAGCCGGCGCGCCCTTGATGTTCAGGCGGATGCCGTGTTCGCGCTCGATAACCTGAATCTCGAAATTCGGATAGCGCTCCAGCAGTTCCCGGCCGTCATCCAAGCCACTGCCACAGGCCAGCACCGCCAGCGAGCAGCTGCGGAACAGCGGATACAAGCCCCCTTGGCCGCGGTTGCGCAGCTTGTCGATCTCGGCACGCGAGAGCACTTCCAGCCGACCGGCCGGGGCGATCTCGATATCCACCGTCGGGTACGGTACGCCGTCCCACAGCGACTGACTTTTCATAGGCGACCGATTACTCACAGCAGCACTCACAGGCCGCCAAAGGTCTTGTAAAAAATGGCACCGTTGGCATTGACCGAACGCCGGGTGCTGACTTGCTGCTGCTGCGCGTTAAGCATATCGCGTTCTGCATCGAGCAGTTCCAGCGTGTTAATCACGCCGGCATCGTAGCGTTGTTTGACCAGTGCGTAGCGCGCTAGCGTAGCGTCTGCCGAGCGATAGGCTTCGCGCACCGCCACAGTGCCATAGCGCGCGACGGCGAGAATATCGACAATATCCCGGAAGGCCTGCTGCACCGAACGCTCATATTCCGCCACGGCAATGTTTTCACGCGCCTTGGCCAAATCAAGGGCGTCGGCCGTATGCCCGGCGTCAAACAGGGGCAGGCGCAAAGCCGGAGTGAAGGTCCAGGCGCGGCTGCCGGCGGTGAATAGGCTTTCGAGGGCGCTGCTCGCCGTGCCGCCGCTGGCAGTAATCAGCAGGCGTGGCAAAAAGGCTGCCCGTGCCACACCGATATTGGCGCGCGCCGCGCGCAGCTTTTGCTCGGCGGCCTGCACATCGGGACGGCGCAAGATGGCGCTGCTCGGCAAACCAATCGCCGACATCGGAAAAGTCGGCAGGGGCAACATTTCGCCTTCCGCAATCACGCTCGGACGCCAGGCCGGATCAAGCTCGCGCCCGACCAGCAAACGCAAGGTGTTTTCCGCGCCCATGCGCGTACGCCGCATAGCGGCAAGCTCGCTGGTGCTGGCGTAATACGCGGCTTCGGCAGCACGTACTTCCAGATCGCTGGCCAGCCCGAGTTCGCCTCGCTGACGTGAAATATCTAGCGAGGCCTTTCGGGTGCTACTGATGCGCATGAGCAAGTGCTCACGTTGCTGGGTTTCCTCCAGGGTGTACCACGCCGTAGCGACATCAGCGATCAGGGTGATACGAAAGGCCTGACGGGCGAAATCGCTGGCCAGAAAATTGGCCCGCGCCGCGGCATCCAGACTGCTGACGCGCCCCCAGAAATCCAGTTCGTAGGACGTAGCCAGGTTGACGTCGTAGCGTTGCGTGGTCGTTCCGGCCGAGTTGTTGTTTTTGATCGTAGCGGGAATGTGCGTGGCATTGCGCTGCGCCGCGAGATCAATCTGCGGCCAGCGTTCGGCATCAGCTATCCCTGCTTGCGCGCGGGCTTCGGCAACACGACCTACGGCAACAGCAAGGTCGCGATTATTCGCCAAGGCGCTGGCAATCACCGCCTGGACTGGCGGCTCGACAAAATAGTTGCGCCAGCTGTCTTCGGTCAGCGGCGGCAGCGCCACGGCGACCATATTTGGTGCCGCCTCACTGGGGCTGAGACCCGAGCTGGCTTTTGTCGCGTCCTGGGTCGTGAGATTGGCGATCTCTTCCGGCCACACCGGCGCCACTGCGCTGGCATCGGCATGATGCTCGGGCGCCAGGGAACAGGCACCAAGGCTGATGAGCAGGCTCAGGGAAATGCTGAGATGGGCAAGATTACGCATGCTTGTCCTTACCGGGAAAAAGTCGGCGTATGACGAGGAAAAATACTGGTACGAGATACACCGCCAACACCGTGGCCGCGAACATGCCGCCCATCACGCCGGTGCCAATGGCGTGGCGACTGTTGGCGCCAGCACCCGTGGAAATTGCCAGTGGCAGAACGCCGCAGATGAAGGCGATGGAGGTCATGAGAATAGGCCGGAAGCGCAGACGGCAGGCTTCGAGAATGGCCTCGGTCAGCTCATGACCCTGCTCCAGCAGATCACGCGCGAATTCAATAATCAGAATGGCATTCTTTGCCGACAAGCCGATGATGGTGATCAGGCCGACCTTGAAATACACGTCGTTGGGTAAGCCTCGCAGGAGCACCGCCAGCACCGCACCGAAGATACCCAAAGGCACGACCATGAGCACCGCTACGGGAATCGACCAGCTTTCATAGAGCGCCGCAAGACAGAGAAAGACGACAAAGATCGACGCAGCGAAAAGCATGGGCGCCTGACTACCGGAGCGCAGCTCTTCATACGAGGTGCCGGCCCATTCATAACCGATGCCGGGCGGCAATTGCCCGGCGATTTCCTGCATCGCCGCCATGGCTTCGCCACTAGAGCGACCGGGCGCCGGCCCACCAGACAGTTTCGCCGAGGGCATGCCGTTAAAGCGGTCCAGCTTGGGGGAGCCGGCAATCCACTGTGTCCGCACTATGGCCGACAACGGTACCATCTCGCCGCGAGCGTTACGCACGGTCATGCGCAAGATGTCTTCAGGGCTACGCCGAGTTGCGTCGTCAGCCTGCATCAACACGCGGAAGACACGACCTTGACGGACAAAGTCATTGATATAGGCGGTACCCAGCATGGATTGGAGGGTTTCATTGAGCACGGCAATATCCACGCCGTAGGCGCGTGCCTTGAGACGATCTACCTGCAAATCGAGTTGCGGTGCCGGCTCCTGCCCTTCCGGACGCACCCCCGCGAGCGCTGGGTGCTTGCTTGCCAAGCCGAGCGCCATGTTGCGCGCTGCCATCAACGCCTCACGCCCGAGGCCACCACGATCCTGCAGTCGGAAGTCGAAGCCACCCAGCGCCGCCAGTTCCGGAATCGGCGGCACATTGACGGCGAAAATCATCGCTTGCTTGATGCGGAAAAAGGTCTCATTCGCGCGTTTCACCAAGCTAGAGGCAGAGCTGTCGTTGGTGTGGCGCTGATCCCAGTTTTTCAGGCGCACAAAGGTGATGGCACCATTCTGACCACGGCCAAAAAACGAGTAACCCGCCACGCCTATCACATGCTCCACTTCGGGTTGCGCGAGGTAATGCTGCTCGACGGCGCTGAGCACTTCCACCGTGCGCTCTTTGGTCGCACCCGGCGGTAGCTGAATCACGCTGAGGAAGTAGCCTTGGTCTTCTTCGGGCAAGAAACTTCCCGGCAGTTTGCTGAACAACCAGCCCGTGATCAGCAATAGCGCGAGGTACACAAACAGCCAACGGCCGGGACGACCAAGAATACTGACGATATGATTGCGGTATCGCTCGGTAGCGATTGCAAAGCGGCGGTTGAACGCACCGAGAATGCCGCGATCCGGCAAGGTGCCGCTGCCCGGATGATCGAGCAGCGTCGCGCACAGCGCCGGTGTCAGCGTCAGGGCCATAAGTGCCGAAAAGGCCATGGCCAGCACCAGCGTGACGGCGAATTGGCGGTAGATAGCGCCCACTGAGCCGCTGAAAAATGCCATCGGAATAAATACGGCCGACAGCACGAGGGTAATGGCAATGATAGCGCCGACGATCTGCTCCATGGCTTTATGCGTGGCCGCACGTGCCGAGAGGCCTTCCTCGGTCATGATGCGTTCGACGTTTTCCACCACCACGATGGCATCGTCCACGACGATACCAATGGCCAGCACCATTGCAAACAAGGTCAGCACATTGATGGAGTAGCCAACCAGGTACAAGCCGGCAGTGGCACCCACCAGCGCGACCGGCACGACTATCGTGGGAATAAAGGTGGCGCGCAGATTACCCATGAACAGGTACATCACCAGGAAGACCAGCACCATGGCTTCGCCCAGCGTTTTCACGACTTCCTTGATTGAAATATCGACAAAGTCGGAGGTGTCGTAAGGAATCACCCAGGTGATGCCCGGCGGGAAATATTTTTCCAGCTCGTGCATGCGCGCCCGCACCGCACGCGCGGTGTCCAGCGCATTGGCCTCCGG
>CAZFSH010000150.1:0-2624 GCA_964521935.1 uncultured Propionivibrio sp. | reverse complement strand
TTTTGCGTTTCTACCGAGGCCAGATCGAGATTGGTGCCCGCTTCAAAGGTCAGGGTAATGGTGCCGGTTCCCTGTTCAGCCGATGAGTCGACATACAGCAGATGATCGAGACCACTGAGTTCTTGCTCGACGATCGCGACGGAAGTCTCTTCCACCACAGCCGCCGAGGCGCCAGAGTAATTCAAGGTAATCGCCAGAGCCGGTGGTGCCACCGCAGGGTAGCTGGCGACAGGCAGCTGACGCAATGCCAAGCCACCGGCAAAAAGAATGATCAGCGCGATAACCCAGGCGAAGATCGGACGGTCAATAAAAAATTTCGCAAACACGATACCGTACCCGGGGCTTATTTAGTCGGTGCCGACTTGTCGTCAGCGTGTGTTGCGTCATGTGCTGCGGAATGCGGAATCAGCGGGCTTGCCTGCCAAGGCACTGGCTTAACCGTGCTGCCCGGACGTACTTTCTGTACGCCATTGACGATGACTTGCTCACCCACCTTGAGGCCGCTGGCGACGATAAAGTCACTGCCAGCGATCCCATCGGTGACTATCGGTCGCGGCATGACTTTGCCGTCTTCACCGACGACCAAGACGGTTTGACCGTCAGAGCCCGTCGTAACTGCCCGTTGCGGCACGCGTAGTGCATTGTCGGTGGTGGCCTGCGGCAGACGCACGCGCACAAAGGTGCCGGGCAGCAATTCATGCTGTGGGTTAGGGAATTCCGCGCGCAGGGCAACGGTGCCGGTGGTCGGGTCGACCGCCAAGTCATTGAATTTCAGTTGTCCGTGGTGCGCATAAACGCTACCGTCCTCGAGCACCAGCTCGACACGATTTTGCGTGAGGGCTTTGCGCTTACCCTCTTTCAGTTGCCGTTTTAGCGACAGGACATCGCTGTAAGGCTGGGTAAATTCGATACGGATCGGATCGAGTTGTTCAATGGTGGCCAGGTGAGTTGCTTCACCTTTGCCGACCAAGGCGCCTTCGGTAACCAAGGCACGGCCAATTCGCCCCGATATTGGTGCCGCAGGCAACGCGTTTTCCATATCCAGCTTGGCCCGCTGCAGATTGGCTTCAGCCAGCTTGGCTTTGGCTTTTATGGCTTCGTATTCCTGCGTGCTTACCGCTTTGTTGCTCAGTAAAGGCTCGTAGCGCTCAAGCGTCGCACGTTGCGCTGCATAGTCGGCCTCGGTAGCTGCCAAGTTAGCCTGATAGACGCGTGGATCAATGCGAAACAGTGGCGTACCGGCACGCACATCGCTGCCGTCATTGAATAGCTGTTTTTCCAGGACGCCTTCGACACGTGCCCTTATTTGGGCGCTACGTAGTGCGCTGACCCGCCCTTGCAGTTCCTGCGTCACGGTTGCTGTCTCCGCGGCGACGATAATGACGTCCACTTCCGCTGGTGGCATGCCATCATGATTCGCTGACGTATTTTTCGCCTCGCCACAGGCCGCCAATAGCACCGATAAGGAAATTGCCGCGAGTAGGATGGGCATCGACGTGCGACGCGGCGCAATGAGTTGACTCAAGGTGTTTTGCATAGTTCGTTACTCGGCGATTAATTGTGGAGTAGTGCGATAAGTTTCGGCTGTGGTGTCACTGCCATAGGCCCGCAGGAAGGCGTCAACAATACGGGCAACCAGCGCAGGATCGGGCGCCGGCAACGGGTCGCCGGAAAGCAAATAATGGGTTCGCTCAGCGCCAACCAGCATGGAGAGCAACAGCCTCGCGGCGAATAGTGCGTCGGCTTCGTCGCCCAGGCGAATCTCCCCACGCTGAGCAGCGCTTCGCAGCACCTCGGCTACCCGAAAGGCGGTTTGAATGGGACCACTGTAGTAGGCCGCTTTCACTACCTCGGGAAAGCGTTGCGACTCGGCGACCAAAATCCGGAAGAGCCCCAGTCCATCGGCGTTGAGCACACGGGATCGGTAAGCAAGACCAAAGCGCTGCAAGCGTACCCGTACACTCTGGCCGTCGTCTTCCAGGCTGACGAACAAAATATCGGTCGCCCGTCGAATCACCTCAGCGAACAACTCAGATTTATTGGCAAAGTGGTTATATAAAGTTTGCCGGGCGACATCGGCACGCACAGCAATCTTGTCGATGCTAGCCTGGTAGCCTTCTTCGACAAAGACTTCTTTGGCGGCCTGGACAATACGCGATCGGCAATCACCCGGTTCACAGAGTTCTTTGTTGTCGGCGCATGTTTTGGGGGCAGTTGGATGAGTCATTTTGCCCGATTAGACTGGACAGTACAGTCCATGTCAATACGCATTTCTCAGCACCTGACAATTCGCCGAACGCCGGCTCGCCTTGGGTTGGCGTATCCCAGCTATTTGGGTAATGTACTATTGCTCGATGCAGCTTATGCGCGGTTGCCCAGCCAGCTCACCAGATCATCAAGCGGCATAGGCTTGGCAAAAAGATAGCCTTGTGCTTCATCGCAGCCCAGTGCCAACAGCATGGCGGCTTCTTCTTCTTTTTCCACGCCCTCGGCGAGGACCTTCATTTTTAACTGACGGCCCAGGGGAATAATCATCTCAGCTATGCGTGGACCATCATTGGTATTCAGCATCGCGGCGACAAATGCGCGATCAATTTTGAGTACATCAGCGGGCAACCTATCCA
>CAZFSH010000149.1:4274-7217 GCA_964521935.1 uncultured Propionivibrio sp. | reverse complement strand
GCGCCGATCAGCGCCACTTTTTTGCCAACACGTTCCGGGTGCTCAATGGCTTCCGGATAGCTCATCACTTTGGCGTGTTCGATGCCGGGTATCGGTGGCGTGCGCGGCACCACGCCGGTGGCAACGGCGACATGATCGAAGTCAGAAAAGTCAGTCGCTGTGACACGGCGCCCTAAGTTCACCTGGATGTTCAATTCCTTCAGGCGCGTGCTGAAGTAACGCAGCGTGTCATTAAAGTCTTCCTTGCCGGGGATCGCCTTGGCGTAGTTGAACTGGCCGCCGATGCGGTTTTGCGCTTCGAACACCGTGACCTGGTGGCCGCGTTCGGCCAGCGTGGTGGCGGCGGCGAGACCGGCCATACCGGCACCAACCACAGCGACTTTCTTCGGTGAATCGGTGGCGGTGACTTCGACATCCAGCTCATGGCAGGCGAAGGGATTAACCAGACACGAGGCCGGCTGGCCGGTGAAGATGTGATCGAGACAAGCTTGATTGCAGCCGATGCAGGTGTTGATGGCATCGGCGCGATTGGCGGCGGCTTTGTTGACGAAATCGGCATCAGCGAGGAAGGGGCGTGCCATGGAGACCATGTCGGCATGTCCCTTGGCGATGATCTCCTCGGCGACTTCTGGTGTGTTGATGCGGTTTGAGGTGATGATCGGAATCTTCACTTCGCCCATCAGCCGTTTTGTCACGTCGCTGAACGCACCACGCGGCACGGCGGTGTAGATGGTGGGCACACGGGCCTCATGCCAACCAATGCCGGTGTTGATGATCGTGACGCCGGCCTTCTCGACTTCCTTGGCCAGCTGCACCACTTCATCCCACGTACTGCCATCTTCGACCAAGTCGAGCATGGAGAGGCGGAAGATGATGATGAAATTGGCACCGACGCGCTGGCGCACAGCGCGAATGACCGAGAGGCCAAACTGGATGCGGTTTTCGAAGGCGCCGCCCCATTTATCGGTGCGGTGATTGGTGCGCTGGGCGATGAACTGGTTAATCAGGTAGCCCTCCGAGCCCATGATTTCGACGCCGTCATAACCAGCGAACTGACACATGGCGGCACACTGGGCGAAGTCGGTAATGGTGCGCTGAATGTCGTCTTCGGTCATTTCGCGCGGCGTCGCCGGGTTGATCGGCGCGCGGATTGCCGACGGCGCGACGGGCTGGACGCCGTAGGCGTAGCGACCAGTGTGCAGAATCTGTAGACAGATCTTGCCGCCATTGTCATGCACAGCTTTCGTGATGACTTTGTGCTTTGCCGCTTCCTGCTCGTTGTTCATGAGCGAAGCGCCCTTCATGACGATGCTTTCCTCGTTGGGCGCAAAGCCACCCGTAACGATCAAGCCGACACCGCCTTTGGCCCGCGCGGCGTAGAACGCCGCCATGCGGTCGTGGGCATTGCCGATATCTTCCAGCCCCGTGTGCATCGAGCCCATGAGTACGCGATTGCGCAGCGTGGTGAAGCCGAGATCAAGCGGGGCGAGCATGTGTGGGTAGGGTGCAGTCATGATGTCTCCTTGGACGTGTTGGTGGCAGTTGCGGTTGTGTGTGGCAGGCTGTTGATCAAGGCTTCGGCCTCGTCGCACCAGGCGATCCAGGCTTCTTCAAAAACAATACCGAGCTTCATCACCTGGTACTGCAGTGCTTGTTGCGGACTCAGCGGGGTGCCTGAATCGGCAAATTCTTTGGCTTCATTGGCACGGTAGGCGGCGAGCAGTTCCCGGTGTTCGGCGCGATGGGCGTGGAGTTCGGGCAGCAGGCGCTGCGGGTCGTCAAAACTCGCGCCGCGAAATTTGATCATTAGCTCGGAGCGGGCGCGGTCAATCGGACTGGGCTTGGCGATCCACTTCGCCAATGCTTGCCGGCCCGGCTCGGTAACGGCAAAAACCTTGCGGTCGGGTGCCATGTCGCCGCGTTGAATCTCGCTGGTAATCCAGCCCGATTCCTCCATGCGCGCCAGAACTTTGTAGATCTGCTGGTGCGTGGCGTGCCAGAAATGACCGATCGACTTGCCAAAGCGGCGCGCCAGTTCGTAGCCCGAGCTGGGCTTTTCGAGCAGCGAAACGAGCAGGGCGTGGTCGAGTGACATGGCGCCACTTTACTATGCAACTAATTGCATTGCAACGGGTTGCATAGTGTTTGTCTAGAGGTTTGTGAATCACCCGACGAGGCGATCGACGCGGCCACTTCAGCGATTGCCTTTTCGGCACAGTGTGATTGTGAAAGAATGGCGGTAATCAGACTTTTTGGAATTGCATCATGCTCGATCGTGAAGGCTTTCGGCCTAACGTCGGCATTATTCTGGTCAACAGTCGCAACGAGGTTTTTTGGGGCAAGCGCATACGCGAACATTCGTGGCAGTTCCCGCAAGGCGGGATCAATCGCGGGGAGTCGCCAGAGCAGGCGATGTACCGCGAGCTGCACGAGGAAGTTGGCCTCAAGCCCGAGCACGTGCGGATTATTGGCCGCACGCGCGACTGGTTGCGCTATGAAGTGCCGAAGCAGTGGATACGCCGTGCGTGGCGGGATAGTTATCGTGGACAAAAGCAGATCTGGTACTTGCTGCGTATGGTGGGCAAGGACAGCGACGTCTGTTTGCGCGCCACCGAACACCCTGAGTTCGACGCGTGGCGCTGGAGCTCCTATTGGATTCCGCTCGCCTCCGTGGTGGAGTTCAAACGCGGGGTGTACGAGTCGGCATTGACTGAATTGGCGCGTTTGCTTTTTGCCAGTGCAGAGTCGGAAATTGAGCGTTGGCGAAAAGCCGCGCAGGAAACCGGTGATACCGATGAAACGACGTAGTTTGTTATTTTTCGCCCTAGTAATGGGCTCGGTGGCGCACGCTGCGACGCGTGATCCCTTCGGCAGTGGTCCGCGCTACAACGACTACTGGGAAGAAGAAAAAGTCTGGCAGGAAGCCGATGTCGAGCCGCCGGC
>CAZFSH010000149.1:0-4174 GCA_964521935.1 uncultured Propionivibrio sp. | reverse complement strand
GGCAATGCCATCATGAGCGCGGACGAGGGTAAAAACGCCCTGCGCCGTGGTGGTCATCCCGACGTGCCCGGTAGTACGCGCTAAGGAGGTTCAGCATGCGTGATTTTCTGATCAGCGAATTTGATAAAGCCTTGCGCACGGTGTTTGCGCCTGCGCCGACCAAACGAAAAATGCCCGGCGAAGACGTGCCTGAGGCGGATTTGACGGACGACGAGCGCAAGCATGTGGCAGCCCTGATGCGCATTGATCACTGTGGCGAGATCTGCGCCCAGGCGCTTTACCAAGGCCAGGCGCTGACCTCGCGTGACCCGGAACTCAAGCACCGTCTGCAGCAAGCCGCGTGGGAAGAAACCGAGCATTTGAACTGGACCGAGCGCCGGATCAAGGAGCTGGGCGGCCGCACCAGTGTGCTCAATCCGCTGTGGTATGCCGGTTCACTGGGTATTGGCATTGCCGCCGGCATACTCGGCGACAAGTGGAATCTCGGCTTTCTGGCGGAAACGGAACGCCAGGTCGAGGGGCATCTGGAAGATCACCTGAATCGCCTGCCGGCGCAGGATCAGCGCTCGTACAAAGTGCTTAAGCAGATGCAGGTCGATGAAGTTGGCCATGCGGACATGGCGGTGGCCTCAGGCGCCGCTGAGCTGCCGGCGCCGGTCAAGGCGGCCATGAAGCTCAGCTCCAAGCTCATGACCGAGACGGTCTACTACCTGTAACGCTGGCGTACTTAGGCTTCGCGCACTTCAAACGTGTGCGTGATCGCGGCGGTTTTGCCAAGCATGATGGATGCCGAGCAGTATTTCTCCGCCGACATATTGACGGCGCGCTCGACGGCCTCCGGTTTCAGGTTTTTGCCGGTGACGATGAAGTGCATGTTGATCTTCGTGAATACCTTCGGATCAGTCTCGGCACGGTCCGCCTGAATTTGCACATCACAGCCGCTGATCTCATGGCGGCCACGTTTCAGGATCAGCACAATATCAAAGGTCGTGCAGCCGGCCGTGCCCGCGAGCAGCAGTTCCATCGGGCGGGCGCCGAGATTGCGGCCACCGGCTTCCGGGGCGCCATCCATGGCAATCAGGTGGCCGCTGCCGGTCTCGGCGATCATACTCATGCCATTGTCGGGGCCGCGCCAGCTTAGCTTGCAATCCATTTCACATTCCTCGGGTAGGTAGAATCGGCGCATTCCGCCGACAAACAAGAGATTTTCGATTATGACACTGAAGCAAACCATCAATGACGACATGAAAGCCGCGATGAAAAGCGGTGACAAAGCCAAACTTGCGGCCGTACGCTTGCTGATCTCGGCGTTCCGCCAAAAGGAAATTGACGAGCGTATCGAGCTCGACGATGCCGGCGTCGTCGCCGTGATCGAGAAGATGCTCAAGCAGCGCAAGGACTCGATCAGCCAGTACGAAGCCGCTGGACGTCAGGAGCTGGCCGAGATTGAAAAGGCCGAAATGGCCGTGCTGTCGGTGTACATGCCGCAAGCCATGAGCAGTGCCGAAGTCGATGCCATCGTCGCCGCTGCCGTGAGCGAAAGTGGTGCCAAAGGGCCGGCGGACATGGGTAAGGTCATGGCGCTGGTGAAACCTCAACTCGCCGGCCGCGCCGACATGGGCGAGGTGTCCAAGCTGATCAAGAGCAAACTGAGTTCCTGAGGGCGCGTGCAAATTGCGCGTGCAAAAGTCAGTCGTGCGACCAAAGGAAGTCCAGGTTCGGATGGGACGGCGCCATGATTCCTGAAAGCTTTATCCAGGAACTACTCGGTCGCATCGACATTGTCGATGTCGTTGAACGTTACGTGCCGCTACGAAAAATGGGCGCCAACTACAGCGCCTGCTGCCCGTTTCACACCGAAAAGTCGCCGTCGTTCACCGTCAGTCCGAGCAAACAGTTTTATCACTGCTTTGGCTGCGGGGCGCACGGCAGCGCCATCAGCTTCCTCATGCAGCACGCCGGCATTGGTTTTATCGATGCCGTGGAGGAATTGGCTGGTTCCATCGGGCTGACCGTACCGCAAGAGGAGTCGCGCAAGTTTGCCCAGGCCAAACGTGCGGAAGTGGCGCCACTGACTGAACTGATGGCCAGCGCCGCGCGCTTTTATCAGCAACAGCTTAAAAGCTCACCAGAGGCGATTGACTACCTCAAGCAGCGCGGGCTGACCGGGGAGATTGCCAAGCAATACGGCATCGGCTATGCCCCGTCGGGCTGGCAGGCACTGGAAGCGATTTTCCCCGACTACGCCATTCCCGAACTGGAAACCTGTGGCCTGGTTATTCGCAATGAGCAAGGTCGCCGCTATGACCGTTTTCGCGAGCGCATCATGTTTCCGATACTCGATCAGCGGAGCAACGTCATTGGTTTTGGTGGTCGGGTACTGGGTGCCGGTGAGCCTAAATACCTGAATTCGCCGGAGACGCCGATTTTTGAAAAAGGGCGCGAGCTCTACGGCTTGCCACAAGCCCGACAGGCGATTCGCGATGCCGGCTTTGTGCTCGTCGTGGAAGGCTACATGGATGTCGTCGGCCTCGCGCAGCTGGGCGTGCAGAATGCCGTGGCGACGCTTGGTACAGCCGCGACGGCCGCCAACGTGCAACGCTTGTTGAAAACCACCCATCGTGTCGTGTTTTGTTTTGACCGCGATGCGGCCGGCGACCGTGCGGCGTGGAAAGCCATGGATGTCAGCCTGGAGTTTCTGACCGACGATAAGGTGGTCGAGATTTTGCAGATGTCGGGCAATCTTGATCCCGACGAATACATTCGCGAGCATGGCAAAGAGGCCTTCCTGCGCGAAGTGCAGGGTGCTACGCGCTTGTCGGAGTTTCTGGTGCGTGAACTGGTGCGTCAGGCCAATCCGACCAGTGCCGAAGGGCGTGCCCAATTAGTGCATCTGGCGAAACCCTTGCTGCAAAAGGTCGCCGCCCCGGTTTTGCGCGTGCAGCTGACCCGCGAAATTGCCCAGCGTGCGCAGCTGAGCCAGGCCGAAGTTGAAGCCGAATGCAATCTCAAGCCCTTGGCCCGGCGCAGCTACGCGCCGCCAGCCAATCGCAACCGGCCGCGTCCGTCCACCATAGAGTTCAAGCTGCTGGAGATCATCGCCCCGCGCCCGGAATGGATCGCTCGTTTGCCGATTGATCTGATTGACGAACAATCTCCTGAGGGGGCGGCCCTCGCGGCGATTGCTGATATGGTGACCCATGGCCGGCTACCTGCTGGTGGCTTCGGCATGCTCCTGGAAGCCCTGCGTGGCTCACCCCACGAAGTGATACTCGCGACGCTTGCCGCGGATATGGCCAGCGATGTGGATGAGGAAACGGTCGCCAAAGATGCTGAATCGGTCTTTGAAGACGCCGTTGAACGACTCAGGCATGCCGTTATCGTGCGTGAAATCGACAGCCTGACCAGTCGAGCTCGTGCTGGTCTGACTCCAGAGGAACGCCAGCGTTTGACGCAATTGCTAACGCAAAAACAAGGCGCCAATAGTACGAATAAGGGCGCAAATTCTGGCGGTTGATCAGTCTGGCTAGTATAATCGCAGGTTACCCCTGACCCTGTCGTCACTAATTTCTGTTGAAATTGGCTGGCGCTCGATAGCCGAGGATCGTGATGCCGAAGCAAGCCCCCAAAGATACCAAGACCTCAGCCAAAAAGGCTGCCGCCAGCGTTTCCACTGGCAATCGCATTATGGAGATGGCCAAAAAATTGGTGGCTCCAACCGCAAAGGCGCCGGCTAAAACGGTCGCTAAAGCCGTGGCTAAGGTGCCAGCTAAAGCAGTTGCCAAAGTTGCTCCTCAGGCTCCGGCTAAGACAGCGACCAAAGTCGTGGTGAAAGCGGCCGCCAAAGCCGCTCCGGCCCCAGCTAAGGTCGCTCCTGCCAAGGCAGTGAGCGCAGCGTCAACGAAAGTCGTCGCTAAACCAGCCGCTAAAGTTGCCGCGGTGACCGCCAAACCAGCGGCTAAAGCGGAACCGGTGAAGGCTGCCGCGCCCAGCAAACCCGAAAAGAAGGCGGCGGTCGCGGAAGTTTCCGTCAAGTCGGCGACCGGTTTGCCGCCCGTGGTGATTCCGCCGGCCCCAACCAAGCCGCTAACGCGCCCGGCGGCTACCCAGCCGCGCGGCAAACCCGGCCCGAAGCCGAAGCCGAAGGAAGAGGATTACGACAACGAGCACCATG